>JBCCIX010000391.1:0-4532 GCA_039028075.1 Bacteroidota bacterium
GGCCGCCAGCATATAGTCCAACTGCTGGTAGACCAAAGTGGTTGAAATTATGAAAACAAGCGATAAGGTGAATTGCGCCACGATCAATGCCTTTCGTAGACCTGTTTTAGAAAACAGTTTCACATTTGCCAATCCGGCTAGAACATTTATCGGTTTAAAAGACGAAAGCAGAATTGCCGGAAACAATCCTGCGGAAAGGCCTACGGTAAGGCTAAATATCAAACATGCGAGGTAAGCCGTTGGTGTGGAATCAAGCCTCCAATTTAAAAGTGACGCAAACTGAAGGTTTTCAAAGGCAGGTTTTAAACCAATCAGGAAAACAAACGAAAATAAAAGCGCCACAAGAGAGATCACTACGGCTTCCCAAATAAATTGCGAAAAAATCTGTCTTTTAAACGCTCCTGATACCTTTCTTATCCCGATTTCCTTCGCCCGGGTAAGCGAACGGGCAATCGTAAGGTTGGTGTAGTTGAAGCAGGCTGATAACATAATTATGAGTGCCAATCCGGCCAGGAAGTAGACGAACATGTAAGGAAGCCCCGGTCCTATTTGGTTCCCTAAAAGCGGACCCGGTGTAATGGCAGTCATACTCTGAAGATAATATCTATAATTCCTATCTTCATTTTCAGCGTACATCGCTTGATTGATTTCAGCCATCTGCTGCTCCACCTGTTTGGGTGAGCTGTTTTCATTCAATTCAATGTACACCCACCCCGCGGTACCGTTTTCCCATTCATTGAGAGCCGCAGATAAAGTACTATCCGCTTCGAGATTCGCAACACTCGACATGGAGGCAAGTGCCTCGAATAGTATGTGTGATTTGCCGGGAAGGGGCTTAAGCACACCGGTAACTTGATATTCTCCAAGTTCACCCACCTTGATGAACTCCCCGACCGGGTTTTCTAACTCAAAGAGCTTTGCAGCAGCTTGCTTGGTTAGCACCACTGAATTTGGTGCATTTAAAGCTTCTTCCGGATTCCCATATTCCAGTTCATATTCAAACATATCCAAGAATCCCGGGTCTACGAAAAATCCGCCTATGGGTATATTCACATCATCTCCTATACCTATCCAACTGTTTCCAAAACCCCTTCTAAGTCTTACCGCATTATTAATGCTAGAATATTCGCTTTTCAGTTTTTCCGCCATGGGCAAAGGCGACGTGGCAAATAAGTTGATGAAATCATTCGTATTGCGCCATTCCGTATTGATGCGATATATCTTGTCGCTTTTACTATTGTAGCGATCATAGCTGAGTTGATCTGCCAGTAGCATGATTACAACAAGGCATACGGACATGCTAATTGCGAGCCCGAAGATGTTAATTATGGAAAAAGTTTTGTTTTTAAGTAAACTGCGGATTGCGACTTTAAGGTAGTTTTTTAACATAGCAGGACATGTGTTTTTAACTATGACTCTTTTTTTCGCAATCAGGTTGCGATATGCGGGGAAAAATAATCATCACATACATCGCTAAGATCAGCCGTCAGGAAAATACGGCATTCTCAGCGATATCCCGGGTGGCATCCAAATCTTTTTTAACACTTTCAAGCTTCATTTCTATGGTAGCCAAGGCTGTTTTTCCCAAGGGTAGGCGTAAAGGTGGATTTTCCATATCACTTATTTCCAAAATAGCTGTTGCCGCCTTTTGCGGGTCTCCCTCCTGAAGGCCATCTACGCTCTTAAGTTTTTTTCTAAAGGCCCCTGCGGTTTCAGCGTAGTCGTCGATCTCGCGCACAGCGGCTCCCAGCGTAGGGCCGGCAAACTTTGTTCGAAAGGGACCGGGCTCGACAATAGTAGTTTTGATACCAAGGGGTTCGACCTCCTGCGCCATGGCTTCACTAAACCCTTCGAGTGCAAATTTACTGGCATTATAGATGCCAAAACCGGCAAACGCTTTCAATCCGCCATGGGATGAAATCTGGATGATACGGCCACTTCCTTGTCTTCGCATCATTGGCAGTATGGACTGCGTCAAACTTAATGCGCCAAAAAAGTTCACTTCAAAGACCTTTCTGATTTCGTCCATTGAAGCTTCCTCAATTGCCCCTACGAAACCTACTCCGGCGTTATTTACCAAAATATCAAGGGTATCAAATTCTGCTTTGATATCGGCTACACAATCCGGAATCGATTCCATATCGGAAATATCTAGTAGGAAAGCCTTTGCTTTACCTTTGTAGCGTGCATTGAAGTCATTGACCTGGGCTGTTTTTCTAAAGGTGGCAATTACAAAATCACCATTTTGAATGACTTCCTCAGCTATCGCTTTACCGAGTCCGCTTGATACGCCAGTGATTAACCAAATTCTATTCATGACTAAAAATTACCTTTAATTTATCTTCGAATCCATAAACAAGTACACCAAAAATAGCAGCAGGTAGAAACCCTGCAAATCGGGTTTTTTTAGAGTAAAAGCCTACCGCTTGCTACCTCTGCAACGACCGCTACCACCAAAAGGTAGGAGGTGAACATGATCCGCAAAAAGCCTGGGCCGTGACATCTATTGGCGGTTCTGCCGGAGCAAAATTTAAAAATGTATTGGTCCCGAAAATGATCATCAGCAAACCGAATGCTATAGTGGCAATCTTCGGACAAATGCGTTGTTGAATACTATACGCCATACTATAATCGTTTATTTTTTACAAAAGTCATAAACGGCATAGCCACTAAAAATGAACTGGTTTAAGAAAAAGGTTTGAACTAGTTCAAGATTCTAGAGTAAAGCGCACCCTAATTAAACTAATTGATTTATGGAATAAAGTAGGCTAAAGCGTGCAGCACGTTTGATTGTTTTGGGTCGTTTGGTCAAAATAGTGCCAAGGGGTTACTCAATACAAGCTGTAGAAATGAGCGGTTTACGGAATGAAAAATCAAGCGCAGTTTAAGAATAGAAATCCAGAATTAATAAGGGACATGTGATATGACCTTGCCCTCAAATGCGCGCCATATAAAAGGTTATTTTGATGGTAACTCTGGATTATTGAACATCATAACAACAGAAATGATACTGCATCCGTTTACGGAAAATGTACTTTTAAGCAATAAGAAAATGAAGAAAGCAGTAGGTATTGTAGTGTTAATGATCCTATTGACAAATACATCCTTTTCACAAATAAAAAAGTTGAAATTCGTAGTTAAAGATACGGTGAAGTCCGAAGGAATACCGTACGCAAATTTGGGTATTTTAGGCAAACCATTTGGATCTAATGCTGACGCTAGAGGAATCGTGGATTTTACCATGAATCTGAGGGAAATAACAGCAGATGATCAGTTTGTTATCTCCTGTATCGGATATGAGTCCTTAACGCTTTCGTTAAACCAACTTCTTTCCTATCATAACCGGGAAATAGCCTTAATCCCAAAAATATATGAACTCAGCGAGGTGGTCATAAAATCAACTGCCACCAAGAAAAAAATACTTGGTAAAAATGAAAACGGGGCTTTCACGCATTCAAATATTTACAGTGTGCGGGATTCTATTGATGATGGTTTAAGTAAAGAGTTTGGTGTAACTTTTAACACGAAACACTATTGCTCTATCATGAACTACAATGTGTTTTTCTCTTCCAATCGATTCGATAAAGTGAAGTTTAGGATTAATATCTATCAATTAGATGATCAGGGGGTTCCCGTGACGTTGTTAAATAAAGAAGATATTTTTTTTGAGGTCAGTAATCATTACGTTGGTTGGGTAACTACGGACTTGTTGAAGCACAATGTTGCGATAGAGGGAGGTAAATTTGGTGTTACCGCACAAATAATTGAAACCCAGTTCAGTGGTGATAAACCTGCCTTATCTATCCCCATTACCACTCCTTCACTTTTTAACGGATTCATTTACAGGGATAAAAATCAAGATAACTGGATCATATCTAAATCGGCTAATCCAAGTATTTATTTAGAAGCAAGCTGTGCACAAAAATAACGCCTTGTTTGATATAGAATATAGGATGGTTTGCATCGAAAATAAGCCGGTAACCTTCGGTATGATTACAGGTTCCTTTGGCCAAAATCCAAACTTAACTTGTTCAAGGTTTCGATAATCTTTTCCGGATCTTGCTCAAGAATTCTGCAGACATGCCTAGATAGGATGCCAATGCATATTGCGGTACTTTTTTAACGATGTCCGGATAATTGGATTGAAATTCCAGATACCTCCCTTCGGCACTTTTATTGAGATTTGACAGGATCCTTCTTTGGGAAAAGGCGAAGGCTTTTTGTGATACCAACCTGAAGTACCGCTCGAATTTCGGATTTGACAAACACAAACTTTCTACATCATCGTATTTAATTTGTTGAATTAAAGAATTTTCGAGCGCCTCTACATACAACGAAGCAGGGGTTTGGGAGATGTAGCTATTAAAGTCGCTAATGAACCAATCATTTATGGCAAATTGAATGGTATGGTCTTCCCCGTTGTCGGTGACAAAATAGGAACGTAGAGCACCACTTACCACGTACGTCTGGTGTTTGCATACAAACCTTGGTTGTACGATAAATTGCCTCTTTTTTACACGGGATGTCGTTAC
>JBCCIX010000392.1:0-4520 GCA_039028075.1 Bacteroidota bacterium
ATTGCCATTGACTGTGTTCTTACCTTCAATGGTTTCTGCACGGTTAAAACCTCCTACCTGAAGCCCTTGCAGCGTTTTACCGACATAGTTGAAAAGTAAACTGACCTGCGTCCCATCAAATGAACTAACCACAGCATTGTAACCGCCTGCGAGCTGAACTCCAAAACTATACTTACGCACGACGTTAGCAACACCACCGACCTGTAACCCAAATATAGCTCCATTTACCAGGTTAACTCCGCCCGTACACTGAGCGCCAAAAACATTGGTAATTACTACATTACTCAACCCGCTTAATTGAATGCCTTCCAGATTCGCCTCAAAGCCTGACTTCACTTTCTTATTCATCTCTTTTACATTCAATGCGGCAAATGCATTACCACCGGTAGCATTGAAGAGCCCTGCTATTTGAAGACCCTTGGTGTAATCCGTATTCAGGTTTGAAACTCCAGCTATCTCTATTACATGATTGGCAGCTGATAATCCAGAGGTGAGATTAATTGAAAATCCATTCACATAACTTCCGGGATTTAATCCATTGGATCCTAGGGACGGTGCTAGGGACACTTGGAAAACACGAAATTGTTTCGGTTTCTCCTGGGCTTCTAGTTCTAGGCTGCATAATATAATAATGAGGCAGAGGGATAATTTGAATGACATATTTACCTATGGGTTAACTCCTGATCGAGATTAACGATAGGCGAGGTTATAAGGTAATCATACTCGACAGAATACCTTATTTCAAGATAAAATGCGGTTACCTGAAGTTACACCTGAATCACCCCATTTCGCAACACATCCAAATAGCTATGGTTAATTTGGGTGATCGGCATGGAGAAAATATTGGGCTTATGATCATCCAGAAGCTCGGTCACTCTTTTTTCTATTCTGGAATATAATAGTGATTTGGTCTTGATCAATAGAATTGTTTCGGTAGTATTGATTACTTCATTTCCCGACCACCTTAAGGTATGAATGCTGGGTATGACATTGGCACTATTTGCCAAGCGTTCCTGTATGAGTGTTCTGCCAATGTCTCTGGCTTCCGCAGCGTCTTTGGTAATCAGATATACGAGAACCACGTTTAGTTATTTCGGCTGTAAAACCCTGAAGATGTCAAGGATTTACGCATCAACGTTCTAGCTCTATGAAGTCTGGTTTTTACCGTGCACACGGGTATATCTAGCACTTTACTAATCTCATCATATTTCAAACCTTCGAAATCGCGGAGAAATATAGCCGATTTAAACTCTGGTTTAAGGCTGTTAAACGAGTTCATAACTTCGTCGCTAAATGTATTTCGAAAAACTTCTGGCCTAACAGAGCTCTCATAATACGGATTACCGGTGTTATCCTCTGGAATCTCAATCACAGGATTATTTTGCTGCCGTCTGTAATTATTGATGAACAAATTATACATCATTCTGAAAAGCCAGGATCGGGCATTAGTACCTAGTTCATAGTGTTGGTAATACTTTACCGCCCTTAAGAAAGTGTCTTGCACTAAATCACTGGCATCTTCGTCATTAGAAGTAAGCTTTACTGCGAAGTGATACAGGGCGTTGGTATGCTCGAGGAATTCGGATAGGTACTCATCTCTTTTGGTAGTAGTTATGGTAGCATTCATAGCATAGCATTTTAAGTTGATAGTATTACTATTATTCGTCAACGTAAGTATACTAAAATTTGTTTACTATTGTTTAGATTTTTTTCAAAAAAATTAAACAGTTATCGTCCGGCAGACTTTTATACAGGAAAGGAGTTAGTTTTTATCGTCCTAAGTTAGTCACGCCCGCAGCCCAATAGAGGTTGGCCACGTTCTTCTGATAAGTGGACTTAAGCTTTAACAGCTTCGATTGTGACTCAATAAGCTTATCTATCTGAAGATTGATCTTAAAAAGATCACTCTCCCCGTTTTGTAGGTTAAGCCGTTCTGCGGCCACGATCCGCTGATAGCTATTAACCATCTGTTGCTGCTGATCCAAGATCGCACTGGTATTTACCAGCGCGGTATATTCTCCATTTATACTGTTTATAATTTCTCGTTCTCTGAAGTCCCGTTCGAAATTATTATCCCTAATTTTTAGTTTGGTCTGACCAAGTTTTGCCCTTTCTTTTCGTAGAAAAATTGGAAATGAAAAGTCCACTCCTAGTTTGTAGTTGTCACTTAAGCTCAAGCCATTGCTCTCAAAATCGGAATCAAAAGGTTGGTCCAGGAGGGTATAGTTCAAATCTAATCTTGGTTTCAGATTCTCTCGAGCCAGATCTCTGTCTACAATAAGCGAGCGGTTCTTGATTTCTAACTTCCGTAACTCAGGATGGTTGACACGGGCCAGCTGTACCAGCTCAGTCAATAATGTATCTTCAAACACCGCAATCGGTAATTCTTCTGGTCTTACGGTATCGACCAACTCCAACGGAACGCCATCTTCAGACCACAAATGATTGGATAGGATCAAAGCTGACTGCGCCCGTTCAATATTAGCCTGTTGAAAATCAGTAATCCTCTGAAGAAGTGTTATTTTAGCCTGCACAGTATCAATAGCCGCAACTTCTCCGTATTCAAACCCTACTTTAGTGCGATCAAAAATATCTTGAGCGATGGCAATACTCTGTTGGAGTAGAATATAATTGTTATAAGCATAAAACCAATTCCAGTAGTCTTTGGCTACGGTTAATAAGATTTTATTTATCTCTTTAATCTGCTCAGCCTCTGCCATTTCCTGAAATAATTGTGCCTGCTTCACAGTGGCTCTTCTTTTATCAATAAAAAGTCCTTGCCCTACCGGTAAGGAGACCCCAGCGTAGATTTGCTGGTTGTTTGGCGAACTGAAAACATCATTCTCCTCGTTCAAAAAATTACCTTCATTTCTCTCCACACCTACTTTCGGATCAACCGGAAACCAGACCGGAATTTTCAACGAAACATCTAGCTTATCGTAATATTCTATATCCTTAAAATCCTTCAGATTATAACTCCCTTCTAGTTTGGGGTCAAATCCGCCGCGCGCTAACCGCAGCTCTTGAACGGCCTGCTCGGTCAGTAGTTCTGCTTGTTTTACTATTGGATGATTGCTTAACACCAGTGCGTAAAACTCATCAAATTTGAGCACGACGGTACTATCAGACTCATTCTGCGAATAGGATGCCAATGAAAACGTTAAAAAAGATAGGAAGAATAGTATCCTTCTCATTTCTTTTCTTCCTCGTCCTTTTTGGTTTCTTTGCCAATTTTATTTTCTAATGGTTCCTCGTATAAGCTTGGTGGGAATCCGTTAAGCTGTCGCCAGATTTCGTACCATACCGGCACATTGTCCAGCATGACCCAACCTTTGGTACCTGAACCTAACCTCAATTGCTCCGGCCAAGGCTCATCATTGGGATCCGGTGTGACCAGTATTCTAAATTCTCCCCCGGTGCTGTTTACCTGGTCAATCACCTGAACGAGTCCCCCAAAAGTACCTACGGAAACACTCGGCCAGCCGCTGAACTGCAGTGCAGGCCAACCGTCAAATTCAATTCGCACTTGCCTGTCACGAGAGATGAGCGGAACATCCATGGCCCTAACGTACATTTGCACGGCAATATCGGGATTTTCAGGCATGATAGTGACGACGGCCTCTCCGTCCTTGATCGTTTCTCCTATACCCGCTTGAATAGCCCTTACCACTATACCAGATTGCGGTGCAATCACTTGGTATTGTTCATTGCGGATCTCCATGTTCCTGTACTCATTTTTCAATTTAGCTAATGAACCTTGTGAATCATAGAGATCAGCCAAAGTAGCGTTGAGGTCTGATTCTGCTTTACTAATCTTATCCTGAAATTCTGCCTGCACTCCGGCCAGATTAACTCTCGCATTTACCAACTCAACTTGTGATTCCTGGTATTTATTCTCTGAAGAAACTACCTTCATCCGTGACTCTTCATACTTCGATTGGATATCTTGAATGGTCGTTAAGGCGATATTACCAGCCTCATAAAGGGTTTTATTTCGTTCAAGTTGGTTCTCAAAGTTGCCAAACCTGACCTTTTCGGCCAGAAAATCAACACTGTCACTGGTCAGCTTGAATCGAGTTTGTTCCAATTTATTTTGAGCGGTCTCGTATTTCACATCTAAACCATCATTCAACGCTTTGATCTGATTCCTTAGCGCTGCGGCTTTGGCATCCTTTGATTTAATCTCAGCTTCCTTAGCCACAATCTGCTCGTTGAGCCTGAGTAACAACTCCGGATTAAAGAACTTTTCCTTCACCTCCGTGAGGGTAAGTATGGTATCGCCCTTGGTAACATGCTGCCCCTCGCGTACTCGCCAACGATCAATCCTTCCGGCGATAGTAGATTCCACAAATTGAGGTCGATTACTTGGATTAAAAGCGGTAATCTCTCCATTACCTCTAATGTTCTGCTGCCACGGCACAAATAACATAATAAAGAAGACAATGCTCAAACCAATCAACCAGCGCGCCAAGTTGCGTCCGGAGCTTGGTGTTTTCAGCGTCTTGAGTGTATATAGCTGG
>JBCCIX010000393.1:0-4512 GCA_039028075.1 Bacteroidota bacterium
TTTGGGTCCGAACTGGCGCAACAAGCCGTAGCAGGGTTTCCAGTGCAAATCACGGACATTTCCTTTAGGAACTTATCGGACCAAAAAACTTCCCTCAATTTCGATTTGGATATTAACGTAACCGAAGTGTTTGCTGGCGGTACCGGACTTTCGTTAAAAGGAGCATTTGCTGAGGGTGATCGTACAAGATGGGTATACGATAAAATCAGTGTTGATGAGATTTCCCTCTCGCTGAGTTCTGCCGCTTTTGATTTCAATGGCAGCCTGATTTTTTATCATGAAGATCCTGTTTATGGAGACGGCTTCGCCGGACAACTCATGGCTAACTTCAAGCCAATTAACCTTACCATTGAGGCCAAAGCGATTTTCGGCAACGTGGATGGCTTCAGGTACTGGTATGCCGATGCTGCGGGCAGATTTTCGCCGGGCATTCAACTAGCTCCGGGGCTGGAGCTTACCGGTTTTGGAGGAGGCGCATACTACCGCATGGGCGTGAGTAAAGGCAGCACAAGCGCCATTGGCATGACGCCTACAGGGGTCGTATATGAACCGAAGTCCAACGCTGGACTAGGACTTAAAGCTTCTGTTATGTTTTCAGTGACCGGGGGAGCCGCTTTTAACGGGGAGGCTGCTTTGGAAATAGCCTTTTTTAAAGGAGGTGGACTAAGGTATGTTGCCTACAAAGGCAATGCGTATTTCATGGCCAGTCCAATGGATAATACGCTTGCCGCTATCAAGGAAAAGGCACAGCAAGTAGGCGCTGTGGTAGAAAAGATGGAAAACGCGGCAGGTGGAGCGATAGACTCTGACCTGATATGTAAAAACAAAGAAGAAGACCAGTCTCTCAATCAAATCTATGGGGACATTGGCGACGCAGCAGGAAAAAGAGGCGCTATCTCCGCCCACGTGTTCATAGAATTGAATTTCGAGGAAAAGTCATTATACGGCTCTTTTGAAACCTACATTAATGTTGCAGGTGGAATTATTAAAGGCACAGGGGCAGGAGGCCGTGCTGGCTGGGCAGAACTTTATTTTAGTCCCGGCGACTGGTACATCTACGTTGGCACCCCTATGGATAGAATGGGGCTGCAGGTAGGCATCGGCCCTTTGAGCCTAAAGACAGAAGCCTATTTCATCATGGGCACTTCCATTCCCGGCAGCCCGCCGCCACCCGAAGAAGTCTCTGACATTCTGGGTGGCATAGACCTGGATTACATGGAAGAACTCAACGTACTCGGTAATGGTGCGGGCATCGGCTTTGGCGCTTCTTTCTCCATGGATACGGGAGATTTGACGTTTCTTATGTTTTACGCCCGATTTAAAGCCGGAGCCGGTTATGACGTCATGCTAAAAAATTATGGCAATGCATCGTGTGTAGGACGTTCCGGTACCATTGGCATCAACGGATGGTATGCCAATGGTCAGGCATATGCCTATTTCGATGGCGAGATTGGAATCAGAGTGAAAATATTTGGACGAAGAAAGTCCGTTACTATTCTTCAAATTGGCGCTGCAGCCATCCTTCAAGCCAAGCTACCTAATCCTTTTTGGATGAGAGGCGTAGTCGGAGGCCGTTTCAGGGTATTGGGAGGCCTGGTAAAAGGAAATTGCCGATTCGAGGTGACCATCGGCACGGAATGTGAAATCAAAGGCAACATCCTGGAATCCATAACCGTCATTTCAGACATGTCCCCTGCGGAGGGCACCTCTGACGTGAGCGTCTTTGGCACACCTCAGGGCGTCTTTAACCTGGCTGTGAATACCGAGTTTGAACTCGTTGACCAGGACGAAAAACTCAAAAAGTTTAAAGCTGAGGTTGATTATTTCAGGATTTTGGATAAGAAGGCCTCACTCACCGGCTCGGTAGAATTGAATGCCGACAATACTGTCGCCATCTTTAATTCTTTTGATATCCTTCCGCCTAAGAAGAAACTTAGAGCTGAAATTCAGGTGAGTTTCCGAGAATTTGTGAATGGCAAATGGCAGACTGTCGTGGTGGATGGAAAAAAATATATCGAATATAAACGTGTAACTTTTACTACTGGCGAAGCGCCGGATCACATTCCACTTAGCAATGTGGCCTACTGTTATCCTGTGGTGAATCAACTCAATTTCCATAAAAAAGAAAGCAACACAGGGTACATTCAGCTCAAAAGAGGCCAGCCTTATTTATTTGATCTCTCCGCTCAATGGATGCAAAAAGGACGGTTTGTGGAAATCCGTTCTGCCAGACCGTATTATTTTGATTTTAACTATTCCAGTGCAAACAGGGAGGTGACCTTTAACATCCCCAATATTCCTAACGATCAGGTTTATGCTTTTGAATTGGTGAACCTTCCTACGCAAAAGGCGCAAAGCATCGACAGAAATATACAGTCCGATTCTTCCAGGGTACTGGCAGACAATGCCACTAAGATTGTGGCCAAAGAGGCGAAAGGCAACATTGCGCAGTTACAAGAAAAGCGCATCTTCGAGACCAATTTCCGGTCTAGCACCTTTGATACTTTTCGGGAAAAAATGCGCGCACTTGCTATCACCCGGACCAGTAGGGAGATCGCGTTTTTGTGGGAGGGGCTGTATTTAAATAATAACATCACCTCTTCGGAACTTTTTGCCACAGAAGAGATCGCAGGGAATGAATTTACCGGCAACCTGCCGCTAGTCCAATTTGAGGCGGTGATTACCGGAAACAACTACTTCGAAAACTCCATTAATCCTGTCATCTATTCCGGCTACCCGCTGCCCCGTGGTATCCGCATCACTAACCGAAATACAGACTCTCTGGGAGTAGTGCCGGTAAGAGCAGTGCGGGTGCTGCAGGAAGATAATCTAAGGCTAAGCCCGGACGATGTAGAGATAGGTACCTATACCTATGATCAGCAGCAATTCAGGCTCATTTACTTCCTGGCGCCATACATGTACTTTGATTTCCTGGACCTACAAGCTCAGGCCGTCAATAAATACATCCAAGATACCATCATACCGGAGAGAATTAACCGACTAATCTGGTCTCAGTTCCCGCTCCACAATTATGGAAGGTATAATATAAAAGCTTTTTATCGCCTGCCTGGAAAGGGCAGTCCAAATAGTCCGCTTACGCTAAAAACAAACTATAATGAATAGCACCTACCAAAAAAAACGAATGAATGAAATAAGCATCATATCACAACGCGCAAGTACAACCCAGCGATTGAGCTGTATTTATTGCTGATGGATAAACAACCTCGGGGTAAGCATACGAGGTGTTGATCGGCAATGAAGACAATAATGGGTAACACTCGCGCTGGAGTATTTAGGGTATTTGACGGAATGCTTCACAAACTTGATCTTTGGTTCAAATCGAGGCTTGAGAAATTTGAGTAACGATAAGTTGGACCGATAAGCAGGTTTTCTCCGAGGGTTCTGTGCTGATATCGCATAAGCTATTCAAGATTGTGTAATGAGGCTTGTTTCACAGACTTTATACGAATGAAACGAACGATACTACTATTAGCAACATGGTCTGTCTTGATGCAAGGCATCACGCAGCAGATGGACCGTGTAATGGTACTTGCCCGCGCGGGAAAGGAAGGGATTAAACTCAGATGGGCGCCTTCAAAGTCGACCATCTGGGAACTGGCGAACAAATACGGGTACACCGTAGAGCGCTATACCCTGATGAGGGACAGTGTGCCAACGAGCGGTGCGCCTTACGAAGTATTGATGTATCCTGTCGTCCGGCCTGCGGTTGAGGCGATATGGGAGCCTTTGATCGATGAAGATGACTATGCCGCCATCGCTGCGCAGGCTATCTACGGCGAAACCTTCGAACTCACGGATTCTTTTGACAAAGACATTTTTCAGGTCGCTCAAAAAACCGAGGAGCGAGACCATCGCTATTCGTTCACGCTCTTTGCCGCCGACCAGTCTTTCCGCGTGGCTACCCTTTCCGGGTTGGCATTTACCGATGCTGAGGTGAAGAAAGACGAAAAATACCTCTATCGTATCTATGCCAATATCCCTCCTTCCATCCTCAGCGTGGACACGGCCCTGGCGTTCATCGGACTGTCAGACAGTCCGCCTTTGCCTAAGATCCAAAATTTCCGCGCAACTTTCGGAGACCGGCAGGCGCTGCTTGCGTGGGAAAAGGGAGTAACAGAAAAATTTTATAATGCCTTCTGGATCGAGAAGTCTGTAGACGGCGGAGATACCTTTATCTCTATCACCGATAAACCAATCATCAATGCCTACAGTGACGAAAAAGCAGAATCGAATACGTTTTACAAAATAGATACACTGGCCTTAGATGAAGCAGAAGTCCAGTACCGTATCAAAGGAGTAAATCCGTTTGGAGAAGAAGGGCCCTGGTCTGCGATTGTCTCCGGACGTGCAGCAAAATCCGTCAAAGCCTATGCCGGAATCACTTCGCGCAAGCTCCACCACGATGGATCAGCTACGATTTACTGGAAGTTTCCCGAAACGCAAGAAGCCGAAATTGACGGGTTTGCAATTCGCCGGGTGAGAAAGATAAAA
>JBCCIX010000394.1:0-4504 GCA_039028075.1 Bacteroidota bacterium
ATATTGCTAAGTGTCCTCTCCTGAAACTCAATCGGCCTTAACGACCATTTTTCGGTCTGGTTGGCAATGTAAGCGGCAAAAGGCTTGCTGAGAACTGATCTGAAACCCATAAGCGTAAAGCTAACAAATAGGGTAATGGCGGACATTGCTTTTCATAGATGAAATCATGTCACAGCATAAACTCAATGCTGCTTCTTACGTTTTACTAAAGCATGAACTTATGTCAGTTTATGACCGATGGCTTAAAAATTGTAGCCTACAGATCACTAAAAAGTGAGGTGAAATCTTAATTGAACATATTATGAAAAGAGTGTTGACAATTCTTGTTATCGGTTTTTTGGCAGGATTAGCAGGGGCTTATACCTTTCAGGTGGCGTTTCCACCTCCTGTGCAATCAGACGATGAAAAAATAAATTCATCCCGAGCTTTTGTCAATAATGTCCCCACTTTGGAAAAAGTGTTACCTACATCAAGCTCAAATAGGGCGAGTGCGGATATACCTAATAGCGATTTCATTCTAGCCTCAGAAGCCAGCACTAAAAGCGTAGTTTACATCAAAAACATTTCCGAATATTCAAGAAGAAGTTACTTTCAATGGTTTTTTGATCAGGGTCCTCAAACCGAGACCCAAGTGAGTAGTGGATCTGGGGTAATCTTTACCCGGGACGGCTATATTGTAACTAATAACCATGTAGTGGAAGACGCAGACCGGCTGGAAGTCGACTACAATAGAAAAACGTATCCTGCCACACTAATTGGCACGGATCCTTCTACTGACTTAGCCGTTTTGAAAGTCGATGCTCTTGACTTACCTGAAGTAAAAATAGGCAGCAGCAAAAATTTGGCGGTGGGTGAATGGGTGATTGCCGTTGGAAATCCATTTAACTTGACTTCTACGGTAACAGCAGGTATTGTAAGTGCTAAGGGCCGAGAAATCAATATCCTCCAAGGTAAGTTTCCTATTGAATCGTTTATTCAAACGGATGCCGCTATTAACCCCGGAAATAGCGGCGGGGCCTTGGTCAATCGAGCGGGTGAACTGGTGGGTATAAATACCGCTATTTTGTCTCGAACGGGCTCTTATGCGGGCTACGGTTTCGCAGTGCCCGTAGACATTGTAAACAAAATTGTGAATGACCTCATTAAATACGGGGAAGTGCAAAAAGCCTTCTTTGGCGGGGAAGTATCGGATTACACCGAAAAGATTGCCGAGCGACTGGATCTTAAAATTACTGATAACATAGAAGGCGTTTTACTTTCCTATGTCCAAAATGATGGGGCTGCTGAAAAATCCGGATTAGAAGAGGGGGATATTATACTTAGTGTCGGAGGAGTTAACGTTAATTCAAGAAGTGAGTTTGAGGAAGAGTTAAGTTATCGATCACCTGGCGATAAAGTTACCGTAGGGTATCAACGCGATGGAAGAAAAAGAAACACGGAGCTCACGCTTACTAACCGTGAGGGAACCACGGCCATTCTGCAGCGGGAAATTATCACTTCTGAGTCCTTAGGCGCACAATTTGAAAATGTCCCCAAAGTCGAGCGGGAAATTCTGGGAATAGACTACGGAGTTCGCGTCTTTAATATCGGTTCCGGCCTAATAAGAAGGATAGGGATCAGAGAAGATTTTGTGATCACAGACATTAACAGAAACGCCATCGATGATCCTGAAAAGTTAGTCGATATCCTGGAACGTATACGTGGGCGTGTTATTATTGAGGGCGTAAATAGCCAGGGCCGGGAGGGGTATTATTCATTTTATTTAAGATAGTGAAAAATGAGTCCTCACTTTGAGAATCTTAGGGCTACGAGGCAGAAGTTTATTCATTTTTTGGAAGCGCTTTCTCTCGAAGATCTGAACAAAATACCGGCGAACTTCAATAACAATATCTTTTGGAATATTGCCCACGCCGTAGTGACTCAACAACTACTCACATATCGAATGACGGGACTTGAAGGATACGTAGATCAGACCTACATTGATTGGTTCAGGAAAGGAACCAAACCTGAAAGTCCTTATGGTCAAGAACATCTAATCTATGTTAAAGAACAGATTACCGAATTAATAAACCGAACCGCGCAGGATTATAAGAATAAGGTTTTCGGAGCGTATAGGACTTACCAAACCAGTTACGGTGTTACACTGAATTCAATTGAAGACGCTATTGTATTCAACAACATGCACGAAGCACTACATTTGGGTTATGTCATGGCCCAAAGAAAGGCCATAGCTATCTGACCGATCATGAAAGACAGACTTAGCTTATTTATTTGCTTATTCTAGCTGTTCCCGACCCTGTGGATATGCTAATTCTGACATCATCCGATCCTAGTTGGGCTGTTTTTTTAATGACCATTTGACTCCAGCGACCGGATCCTTGTTCAATTTCTTCGACTTTATCAAAATCAAAGGGTGCAGAAATGCGGCCGTTTTTCTTATTGGCATTCATCTCAACAAACCCTGATATAGCATTTCCTGAAAAATCGACTTCAGCATCCCCGGAGCCACTGTTTACATCGATGTCATGTGTAAGGGCTGAGTTAAGAACTACGATAGCATCACCTGATCCTGTGCTGAAGTAACTTTTTTCTGTTAACGTTACGTTTTCAGCCCTGACATTTCCACTACCTGTGATGGCGTTAACAGAAGCCGTCAAGTCTTTTAGCCGAATATTTCCCGAACCAGTGCTAAGTCTTAAATCCCCTTGAGCTACAGTAACTCTGAAACTGCCGGAACCAGTGCTGGCATCAAATTCACCGTCAACTTTCGATAAGGTGATATCACCTGAACCTGTATTAAAGTCTAGCTCTCCACTTACGGACGTCAATTCAATGTAACCGGAACCTGTATTCATGTCCAATTCAAAATTAAGATCTGCCGCTTCCAGGCTACCTGATCCACTATTAACCCGAATGTCCATTTCATCCGGCACGGTCAGCGTCCAGGTACCTGATCCTCTACTGGATGAATTACGTTCGAAGCGTTCCTTGATAACTAGTCGATTTCCCTCTTTTCGAACCTCGGGATCGTAAGCGCTGGAATAAGTATGCTCTAGCTCTACAAGCACCGAAGAATTAGATGATTTTTTTAAAATACAATCGCTCGATGCGGTACTAATTGATATTTTTTCAATCCCGGTGAAGGACTCAGAAATATCTTTTTGAGCAAAGCTGGAACCACTGATGAGCAATAGTACAACCACGGAAAGTAAGTTACGTATCATTGAATTTGAGTTTGATGTTATTTAAATATAGACCGGGATTTAGCCCTAGGGTTGCATGGTATTATTCATTTTTTAGGCATTAAATGGATTCGAAAATAACGCAAAACCGAGCATACTATACTCAGTGTACGGTCAACCTAATTACATCAGTACTTTGCGTACTTATCTTTTATGTCATCAAATTTCGGTAAGCTATCTTAAGATGATTCTTTACCATTTTATTCGGACCTAAGTGATTCTACCGGATTGATATGAAGTGCCTTGTAGGCTTGTGAGCCTATGGTTACTACCACGATAGCTAGAATGAAAAGAAAACCTGTGAGCAAAGTGGGCCAGCCAAACTCAATGCGATATACATTGGTTTGAAGCCACATGTTATTTACGAAGTAGGCAATTGGACCACCTATGGCATAGGCAATAGTCATTAAGATCAAAAAGCCTTTTCCAACAAGAAATAATACATCTTTCACTTCAGCACCAAGCGTTTTTCTTATCCCTATTTCTTTGGTTTTATTTTGAACATGATAGATGACCATACCCAAAAGTCCTAAGCTGGAAATTGAAATTACGAGAGTGGTGATATAACTAAGCATAACCATAAGGGCCTCAAAATGTACATAGCTGATCCTGAGGTCATCTTTATAGAAGGTATAATCAAAGGGGCGGTTAGTTAGCTCTTTCCAAACTTTTCCAACATCGGCGATGACTTCTTTTTCCGTGGTTTCATCAAAAATAACAATGGCATTACTCGCATGATTCGGAAGATACCTTAAAGCCATGGGGCCAATGGCCTCGTCAAGCCGCTCGTAATGAATATCCTGGATCACACCGATGACTTCAAGTTCAATATTGCCAATTTCGATTCTCTCCCCTATAGCCTCCGCAGGGACCGACCAGCCAAATCTTGTACATGCTGTTTCGTTAATTATGATAAATTGCTCCGTTTCCGGCATTGCTTCACGAAAATTCCTGCCATGCAGCAAATTGAGTTCCATGGAATTAATGTAATGCTGGTCTACTCCTATATAACTTAAGGTTATCTCATCTTCAGAACCTGGAAGATTAGCATTCGCAGTGGTATTTGACCCTAATGCCGGCATATGTGTAGCGGATGATACCGCTTTAACCGAACTTAAGGGCTGCAAGGAAGATTTAAGCTTCGCATACTCCAACCCCTGTAGACGGATATTCATGACTCCCTCGGTCTTGAAACCATGATCCGCGGTAAGCACGAATTGTGACTGCCGATAGAGCGTGATCACAGTGATTACAAAAAAGAT
>JBCCIX010000395.1:0-4463 GCA_039028075.1 Bacteroidota bacterium
AGTTCAGCAATGCTTTGTAGCAAATCCCTGAGCTGCTCAGGCTCATAATTTTTCATCTCGGGATACCTGGGGTTAGCGGTGCAAAATCGCGTATTCCCTTGGTCATTTCAAGTGTTTAATTCATTTTAACGGATGATTTATATCATACATATAGAGCTACACTTTATTTGAGTATTAGCCTGTTTACATGAAAATAGTTCAATCTTTCGCTTTTAAGGTCATTTTAAGACTTGTTTTCATTTTTTTGAATATGGCGGTGCTCTCGCTGATCTTCGGAGATGTACGACTTTTTTTTAATCAAATCATTTTGGCTGTTGCTCTAATCATACAAGTAATTGAGATGGTGAGATACATCAACTACACGAATAGAGAACTTGCCAAATTTCTTCTGGCCATTAAATACGATGACTTTTCCATCTCTTTCCAAAAATCCAAATTAGGCAGATCATTCAGGGATTTGCACGAATCGTTCGCGGAGTTAGTCGATGCCATTCAAAATGCCAAAATTGAAAAGGAGGCGCAACTACAGTATTTACAACAGGCTATCGATAGGGTCGATATTGGAATTATATCCATTGAGAACGACGATCAAATTGTATTGTTAAATAATGCCGCAAAAAAACTACTCAACCTTCCGGAAATTCATTCGCAACAGCGCCTTAAAGAATTATCACCTCGGTTTATGAAGGAAATTATGAACCTCGGCGATGAAGGTAGAAAACTAATAGAATTAAATGTGGCGAAAGAATCCAGAACGCTTTCACTAGATGTAAAGTCCATGATCATGCTAAGCAAAAAGTATAGGCACATTACTTTTCAGGACATACGGGGAGAAATTGAACAAAAGGAAATTGAAGCGTGGCACAAACTCATCAGGATTCTTACCCATGAAATCATGAATTCTATCACACCTGTTTCATCACTTACCGAAACCATGTACGCTATGCTAGAAAAAGATGGCGAGCAGATTCCTTTGTCAGAATTAGACGAAGAAACGATCCAGGACTTACGATTCTCACTGAAAACAGTGCAAAAACGAAGCGATGGCATGCTTTCTTTTGTAGATGACTACAGAAAACTGACCAAGGTGGGGAAACCTCAGATAGGATCAGTTAAGGTCAAAGAACTATTGGATGAGCAAGTTCAGCTTTTAAAACCCGAACTACTCAAGAGCGATATCGAACTTACCAGTTTATGTTACCCATCAAACCTTTCCATTGACATGGATGCACACCTTGTAGAGCAGGTACTCATTAATATAATCACCAACAGCAAGCACGCTCTTAAGGATGTAGAAAAAGGAAAGATAGAGTTAAAAGCCTACCATGATGGTTATGATATCATTGAAATCAAAGACAATGGAATTGGGATTGGCAGTAAAGAACTGAAAGAGATCTTTGTACCCTTCTTTTCTACCAAAAAGGAGGGCTCAGGAATCGGGTTGAGTCTTTCCAAACAAATTATGCATCTGCACAGCGGAAACGTAAAAGTAGATTCGAAGCTTGGCGTAGGGACCACCTTCAAGCTGTTCTTTAGGAGAAACGGCCAGGACTAAAATATTCACTAATTTTTATACCTTAAAGGTTGAATGACCTCTGACCAACATGAATAAAAAACCTACATCACCAAGCCTGATTTTAGCACTTGCGCTAATGGCTTGCAGTACTCCAAAAACTAACGATACCGCAGTAGCCGTTGAAGCCGAGCCAGAGCAAACCTTTGTTTGGAACAATGCCACTGTTTACTTCCTATTGACCGACAGATTTAATAACGGAGACCCTGCCAACGACCAAATGTTTGACCGGAAAGCTGATGGTGCTGTTTTAAGAAGCTTTGAAGGGGGAGATATCAAGGGGGTAACCCAAAAAATTAACGAAGGCTACTTCGAGTCCATGGGTATAACCGCTATCTGGCTTACCCCAATTTGGGAGCAAGTCCGCGGCTACACGGATGAGGGTACCGGTAAAACCTATGCTTATCACGGCTATTGGGCCAGGGATTGGACGGCCGTAGATCCCAATTACGGTACTTTCGAAGAACTCAAGGAAATGGTAGATGCAGCTCATACCAAGGGTATCCGCATACTGATGGATGTAGTAGTTAATCATACCGGCCCCGTTACTGAGATCGATTCTCAATGGCCGGATAGCTGGGTACGTACTGAGCCCACCTGCAGTTTTCAAGATGCCTCAACTACGATCAATTGCACTTTGGTGGATAATCTTCCGGATATATACACCGGCAGTGATGAACCCGTTGAGTTACCAGAATTCCTGGTAAATAAATGGAAGGAAGAAGGCAGATATGAGCAGGAAATAGCAGAGTTAGACGCGTTCTTTGATACCACCGGTCACCCAAGAGCTCCAAGATTCTACATTATGAAATGGATCATTGACTACGTGAAGGAGCTAGGAATCGATGGTTTTCGCGTAGATACAGCCAAACACACTGAGGCAGAAATATGGGGTGAGTTGAAGGAGCTGGCCCTGGCTGCCTTTGAGGATTGGAAAAAGGAAAACCCGGACAAAAAGCTTGATAATACACCCTTTTACATGACGGGCGAAGTTTACAACTATAGTCTATACACCGGAAAGCAGTTTGACATGGGAAATGGTGAACTGGTGAATTTTTATGATAACGGTTTTGAAAGCCTCATTAATTTCGCCTTTAAGGGAGATGCCAACAAACCGGCGGAAGAGCTTTTTAGTTTTTATTCAGACGTCTTGAATAATGGGGACCTGAAGGGCTACTCTATTTTGAATTATGCTTCTTCTCACGACGACGGTGGACCCTTTGATAAAGAACGGCAACGCGTTTTTGAGGCGGGAACAAAGCTTCTGTTGACGCCGGGAGCTTCACAGATCTATTACGGCGATGAAACAGCAAGACCTCTTGCTGTAGAAGGTGCAAATGGAGATGCAAACCTGAGAACCTTTATGAATTGGAATGAATTATCCGAAAATGTGGAGCGAAACGGTTATACTATCATTGACGTTCAGCAGCATTGGGCCAAACTCGGAAGATTCAGAAAAGCACATGTGGCGGTTGGCGCTGGTGTACATGAGAAGATCTCAGATACGCCTTATACCTTTAAAAGATGGTATTCAGGACAGGGCTATGAGGACAAGGTCGTGGTTGCCATGGATTACGAGGGTACCGAGCTTACTGTGTCTGTCGCAGATGTTTTCCAGGATGGCACCCAACTTAAAGAATACTACACGGGACAGAATTTGACCGTTGAAAATGGAGCGGTTTCGATTTCCAATGCCGGCCCAGTAGTATTGCTTGGTGAGTCGCAATCCATCTAATGGCCTTACCTATCTACCAAATTGATGCATTCACGACGGATGTATTTAAGGGTAACCCAGCTGCAGTTTGCCCACTGGAACAGTGGCCTGAGGATGAAGTGCTTCAAAATATAGCTGCCGAAAACAACCTGGCAGAGACCGCCTTTTTTGTTCAAAGAAATGATGCTTTTGAACTTCGGTGGTTTACGCCTGCTGTAGAGGTTGAGCTGTGCGGCCACGCAACACTCGCATCAGCCCATGTGATCTTTAATCATCTTAACTATTCAGGATCAATAATTAATTTCCGCACTACGAAGAGCGGCGTACTAAAAGTAACCCAATCAGATGGTAGGCTATTAATGGATTTTCCGGTAGACGATGTTACCGAAGTACCCCCTCCGCCGGAGGTGCTGAGCGCGCTTGGAATTACTGCGGCCCATTGCCTCAAAGGAAGGACAGATTTTCTACTTGTTTTAAAAAACCAACAAACCGTTGATCAGGTGAAACCTGACTTTCGGTCTCTTTCGGAAATTGATGCCCGCGGCGTTATTATTTCCGCTCCCGGTGAACATCATGATTTTGTAAGTCGATTCTTCGGGCCTGCAGTAGGAGTAGACGGAGATCCGGTAACGGGTTCTGCCCATACTACCCTCACTCCCTACTGGTCCAAAAGACTCAATAAAAACAGACTGACTGCCCAGCAAAGATCAAAGAGAACCGGGGAAATTATTTGTGAACTCAAAAATGATCGGGTATTATTATCAGGTAATGCCAAAACCTACCTGAAAGGAGAAATAAACCTAAGCTAATGTGCTCAAAAAAAACATCCACACTATTTAAATCATTATTTCCAGTACTGATACCATTATTGTCTATGGCCCAGTTTACCAAAGAAGAAAAAGTTCAAGGGTACAGTGCTACCAATGAGTTGACCACCTTTATCTTTGATCCAGGTGTGTACATGGTCGACGAACCGTCAAAAGTGGTGGTTACCGGATCCTTTTCCGGCTGGAGTTCGGATATGAATGACTCGCAGCGAATACTAAAGAAATCTGATAATGGCCTTTGGTTACTCCAAGTAACCAATAAAGAATATGCTGCTATTCCTCCTTCAGCAGAGTTTAAATTCAGGATCAATACCGGCAAATGGCTTGATCCACCGAAGGAATCCAGCAA
>JBCCIX010000396.1:0-4424 GCA_039028075.1 Bacteroidota bacterium
TACAGGATCGACAGAGAACACCCAATGGGTTTACTCGGGTAACGGACATGAATACGATAAAAACCCGGTGCTACGAAAATTTGAGAGTGTCGCCGTAAATAATAACATAATATCGGCGAGTTTGGAACCCATTTCGTTGACGATCGTGCAACTAGGAGTATCACCTGGTACAGGTGCGGTTCCGTCCATTCCTGGGCCTCCTCAAATAACCGTCATCCCCGGTTTAGGTGCAGCGAATGACATCAGTTTTGAAGCCGCTGCTGACGCGAATTTCTACGAATTGCAGCGGAGTATTAGTGACGGTGCGTTTGAAACACTTGTTTTCTTAGATTCCTTGGAGCTGACCTATGTCGAAACCCCAGTGAATTCCTCGGAAATCTACAACTATCGTGTCAGAGCCGGCAATGCGTTTGGATATTCTGATTACTCACCGGTGACAGTGGTCCAGCCGGATATGGAGCCATCATCAACCGGTTTTCGATTGTTCAATAGTCAAGGTACCGATGTGGTGTTGGATGGAGCCAACGACATGATCTCCAAGCAATCCAATGATGTCAATGCTCCATCGCAAGAATGGGCCATACAGTTTGTGGGTGAAGACGCTTTTAAGATTCAAAATCTAGCAAATGACCAGTTTTTAGCTGCTACAAGCGGCGAAGCGGTGACGTTATCCGCTGATAATTCGAGCGATGACCTACTTTGGGAAATTGAATTGATTAGCGGCAGCACCTATTTCATCAAATCCGTATTTAATGGTAACTACTTAGCAGGGACTGGTCAAAATCCGGGCACAGCCATCCGGACCGAACCCTTTCTAGGCTGGCTGAGACAAGAATGGACATTTACAAGTACAGACGGAAGTGACGATGACGACTCTATACTCAACTCCATTTTCAACGGAGGCTTTGAGATAGGTGAATTGACTGGCGATCCGAGTAACTGGGTCAGATCTACGAACTTTTCAGATGCGTTCATGCAGACCCGACAAGGAACCTGGTCTCCTTTTGGCCTCACACCAAATGGGAACAGGGCTTATGGACTCAGAATCCGAGTTTCTCACCCAGGAGAGCCATTTATTACCGAGCTTTTCAAGCCAGTGGACGGCGATCTGATCATGCGAAATGGCTTTCTTCATGAAGTAGCTTTTCTGGCTAAAAGTAGTGCTGCAGCCAGCATAGGTGTGCGAGCTACGTGGATCAAAGAAGATGGAACCCTGGGCGATGTTTTAGCAGACACGGTTGTGGTTACCTCCGCATCTGATCCTACCAACTGGACAACATTTTCCATTCCACTACTCATAGAAGAACAGCTTGAAAGCACTGGAAATGTTTTCTTACAATTTGGTTTTGCGGATAATCCGGTAGATACCTACATCATGATTGATGACGTAGTGGTCAATACCTTGTTAGCTCCTCCTGGTAACCTACAATCCTCGAACGTAACCAGATCCTCTTTCGATTTAAGCTGGAACGGTGTTATAAACGGTGTTCCCATAGCAGAGGCCAGTATCTATATTGATGATTCAGTGGTTGCGGTGACTTCCGGCAATTCGACTACACTTACTGGATTGACCTCAGAAGCGCCCTATCGTGTAAGGGTTAAAGGTGAAGATGCAAACGGGAATATTTCCCCTTTCAGTTCACCCCTATTTGTCACGATACCTGACTCTACCGTACTACCACTTCTGAACGGTGATTTTGAAATAGGAGGTCCTACGGCACCACCGTCTCACTGGTCTCAGGAAATGGGAGACGCCTCTGCCCAAGCAAGGAGTGGAGAATGGATGTCATTGCCCCCCCATAACGATCAAGCTTACGGTGTTAGCATAACCATCCAAAACGAGAATCCTTACAACACCCGACTGTATAAACCAGAATCCGGTGATTTATACCTCGAAAGCGGAATCCCTTACAAGATTGAATTTTTAGCGAAGAGCGGTACTTCCGCTGCTATTTCTGTGCGTGCACAGTGGATGTCAGGGAGTAATCCAGTATTACTAGATACCGTATATCAAACTATAGAAGGCTTCCCCTGGACGTTATTCGAAGGATTTTTACAAGTGGATGAAGGTGAAGCAGGAGCTAGTGCAAATTTGATGTTAGAATTCGGTTTTGCAGATAATCCCTCTGGAACCAATATCATGGTAGACGACATTGAGATTATCAACCTTACGTCTTTGCCCTACATTCCGCTTGAAATTGAAGAAGCTACCATTCTGAATATCGAAGAGGTAGATGTTAGTAAATATATGATGTATCCAAATCCTTTAGTCTCTGGCCTGTTAACCCTTAGAATGAAGAGCGGGCAAAGATCATCTCGTGTCATTATAAGTGACACCATGGGCAAAATAATTCTTGATAAGCAGTGCAAAGAAGATAGCCTTGAACTGAGCAGGGAGAACTTCCGATCTGGAATGTATCTGGTAAAAATCATAACCGAAAGAGAGAGAAAAATCATCAAACTGATGGTCGAATAGTGGTTATAATTCAATTAGCATAAGATGAAAATTATAAGACCGCTCATCGTATTCTTAAGTCATTTGTTTTTGCTGCAAAATCTTATGGCAACCGATAAACCCAATGTACTTTTTTTGGTTGTAGAGGATATTTCGCCGTATCTGTTCCCCGCCTATGGAAACACGGATATAACTACTCCGAATATTGATTTCCTCGCAGAGAATGGAGTGATATTTAGAAATGCTTTTGCTAATGCCCCTCACTGTTCGCCCGCAAGATCCACATTAATTAGTGGCACCCAAGCTACCGTCTACGGCAATGATATTCATCGTCAGAAGCATCATCAATCCGCAAAATATTTCTTACCCAGTTTACTCCGGAAAGCGGGTTACTTTACGGTTAATGCAGGTAAAAGGGATTACAACATAAACACAGCCTCAGAAGCACTGGAATCTCAGGCATGGGATCTTAATCAACCGGTTGCGACATACAATGATTGCTTAAGAAAAGATAAACCCTTTTTCGGACAGTTCAATAATTACGCAACGCATATGAGTCGGCTTACCACCATTAAGCTGGACAAACGTCTTCCATACGCAGTAGATCCAAGTATCCTTCAGTTACCATTCCATGTGCCTGATATTCCAGCAATGAGGGCGGACTATGCGCTACATCTGGGAGGAGCTCAAGACATTGATGAATGGGTGGGTATCTTTATTGAAGATCTGGAAGACCGGGGATTATTGGAAAATACGATCATCTTTTTCTTTTCAGACCATGGGGGTGCATTACCGAGAGGTAAGGCCTTTCCATTTGATACCGGTAACCGGGTGCCCTTAGTGGTGTATGCGCCTAAAAAGTATGAACATCTATTACCGTCGGGTCCAGGTCAATCCACGGATAGACTCGTTACTTTCGAAGATTTTTTACCTACGGTAATGAGTATGGTGGGAATTGAACCTCCGGCACATATTACAGGGAAGCCTTTTATGGGCGAATTCAAAGAAGCGGCACGAGACTATGCGTATACCTTTCGAACCAATAGTGGACATCACTATGATCCTTCACGCACAGTGTATGATAATGAGGGATTTCATTATATTAAATATTACACCCCTTACAACTACCATGGGATTACCCAAACTTTCCAGTGGCAGATGCCATCCCAACTAGCTTGGGATCAACTGGTTATAGATAGTTTGGCAACACCCGTGCATGAAGCGTATTATTTACCACATCCGGTAGAAGCCTTATTCAATTTGTCCAACGATCCATATGAGACCAATAATCTTGCAGGTGATGCTACTTATCAGACCAAACTCACCGAGTTAAGAAAAGCTAACGAAAACTACATTCGACGGATTAAGGACCTTGGTTTTCTAACCGTAAACAAACGGAAAGATATTAATGCAGAAGGCATTGATGCTTATACATGGGTTAGGCAAACCAATTATCCGATCGATTCGCTCATTGACTTAGCTGAGAAAGCTTCTCTGGGAAATGTTACACAGCTATCCCTTTTTTTAGAAAAATCTACCAGCGACAAACGTTCTTTTCGTTTTTGGGCGGCTGCGGGGATTAATACTCTGGCCAAACAGGGTGAAATAAGTACAATTCCTCCTGAAGTGTATCAACTGCTTGGTGATAGGGCCAGCGAAGTGGCTGCAGTTGCCGCAGAGATTTTAGTAAGAATGGGAGATGAAGTGAAAGGATTGGATGAACTGATTTCAAGGTTTTCCAACCCGGATTTCAGATCTTCTTTGGAGACACTTTGGGACAGAGCAGGCCCGCTGGAGGATCAGCTCGACAGTATAGCCAATGATTTTACAAATACAGTTGAGGGACATAGAATCATTGCACGATCCATTTTAGCCAAAAGAAAAATAGGTCGAATGACTGATCTCTATGAACAGCAGACCATTGATAAACAATACGGTCTATACCTTAAGCGGGTAAATAACTACAAAA
>JBCCIX010000397.1:0-4410 GCA_039028075.1 Bacteroidota bacterium
CTGATGGAGATCGGGTATTCCAGAGATGAGGCCGTGAAATACAATACCTCCTATCAAGTCTATGAGTCGTCCAAGCATAAAGCCCAGGATGACCGGGTGATGAACGGCTTTGGAAATAATGGTGGTGAAGAGTTCCTAAGCTATTTACAAACCGGAGAGTCCTTGATCATTAATCAAGATACGGCATGGGAAAAATGGTATGCTAATACCGCCAATCGCTTGATTTCAATTCAGAATAATGACGGCAGCTGGAATGGGCATCACTGCATCACCAGTCCGGTGTTTTGTACGGCCACCACGCTACTGACGCTTGCTATTCATAATGATGTGGAGCACTTTGCGAAACTAGGCGAAAAGTAGTTTTTGTTGTTTGTGTTGACTAAAAAGGGGTTTAGCTGATGCTTACCCCTTTTTTAAATTTCAATATTCAATAATCAATTTAGGAAATTGGAGGTGGCCTCTTATTTCTTATTTGCGTAATTGGATTTTGGAACTTAGTTCTTAACTGGTGTTACCGTGTATCCTTCTTTCCTTAACAGTGCCAAGACCCCTTTATCAGATCCGAGATGCCCTGCGCCCACACCAAAGAAGGTAGGCTTTTCGACCATAAATTTCTCAATTTTGCCTATCCAGTCAGCATTGCGTTTATAGAGTAAATCATCAGCCATGTCTTGAAACTGCTCAGAATCAATGATTACGTTATGTAAACCTTCAATGTCTTGTTTCTTATACAGGTCCACCATGGTCTCAAATTCTGCTTTCATGCCATCTTCATCCTGAGCATAATACGTGAGCCAGCTAACTTGTTCTTCCAATGAAGCTTTATCAAATACACTCATTTGAAACTCAACCGTTTCCAAACCCAATACCTCTAACTCATTAGCATTAGCTTCTTTGACCAAACTTTGCTCATAGCTGGCAGGTTGGCTACAGTCCATACTTTTAAGCAACATCATCGACAATAAGGCGAACGGCTTCATAATCCCTAACTGAGTCAAGCTAGCCCCGTAATGTTTGGTAAAAAATCCGTTAATTGTGGCTAGTTGCTCCTCAGTAAGTTTTTCGCTGAAGTTCTTCATACCTGGATTCATGGACTGTTGCTGCATTTTGGCTACCAATTGAGGGTCATCCATGTCCAGTTCCATTACTATCTGATCCGATTCTGAAACTGCTTTTTTAGCTGCATCAGATAGAAAAAAATCATCAGGACAGATGAGGTGAATAGTTCCAAAAACGTATGAAGGCTGATCCAAACCATTGCCTTCTATTTTCCAAAGAAGTGATGAATGCTCATCTTGCGCTTTTGCCTGACGAGCTATTAACATACCAAAGGCAAAACTCGTTGCGAATACTAATCCTCTTACAAGTATATTTTTCATTAATATTAACATTTGTCTTTTCATTTTTTTACTGGTTTAAGCCGTATAAACATCGGCTGTTCAAGGGGGTTGGTACACCTACCAGAGTGTTTGTTACCAAAGTATGGTAAGAAAGGGGTAAGTGGACCCAGGTTCGGATGAATGGTTACCTGAATTAGCCGATCTCTACTATTTCAATCCGCTCCTTAATGCATTCAACTCCAAACGAAATGCGAGCTCACGGGATTTTTTCTCAGGTTAAAACGGGATTACACACCTTATTAGCCCAACATACATAAAATATACGTTAATCCAATAGTTATAAATTACTCACCTCCAAAAACCGGATGGAGGCATTGTTAAACTGCTTTTTGATTTCATATATGAAATAGGGTAGATGGCCTGCCCCTACCACGATCGCTATTTTTCGAGCGCCGGTTTGACCGGATTGCTCTTTGACCCTGTTGATCATAATAGTATTTCTTTTTCGATATACCTCGTTCCATTGTATGGAAGCTGGAACGGAAGGTTTATTTAAGTATTTCTCATTCATTCGGGCCATATTTACGATAGTTCCCCATTTATTTAAGATGCGAAAGTGTCTGTTCGCTTCATCATTGTCTTTCGGTCCTTTATTGAGCTTCATCATCTTTAAGAAATAGGGCAGCTTCCAAAGCTTCCAAAGCTGGCGTGGCAGGAGTTTTCGCTGTGCAATCTCTAGTAGTGAATCGTTGACTACCCTATCCACTTGATAATCCATTTGAGATATGGATCCTATCCTAAGATCCAAAGCAATAGGAATGGTCAAAAACTGTGTTTCCCCTAAGCAATATGTCCGTTTTAGGTGCATTGGTGTTACCATAGATCTAAACCTTTGAAAGTCATCCGAACTCATTTCTTGTTGCGCTCTGTAGTAATATAAAAAAGCGTTGGATTCGTCATTTTTAATAATCAATGCATTAGTAACGGTTGCTTGTTCTTCAAGGGAAAGATTACGCTTACCCTTTAACTGCGTGATGATTTCATCTGCCTCAGCTTTACTTATTCCAGTAAAGCTGACCGCGGAGTCTATGGCTTTTTTATAAGGGTTAATGCTCCTTTTTCGATAAATATCCTTTAAGTATTGCTCGTGTTCAGACGGCGGTACTTCCTCAATGAAAAGCATCTCGGGATTAAAGTTTATGATTTGTCTGGCTACATCAGGCACCAGAAATTTTTTCTTAAAATGAAATGTTCCCACCAGCAGTATTTCGATAGCAAAGTCAGAAGTTAGCGTTAGCTCTCCCTGGTCAGTATTTCGTATAAAATCAAAAACTTCCCTGTTTTGTGAAAATGCTGAAAACAGGGGCGTTATAAACAGGCTTATAATTAATAATTTGTACATGATAATCAGTGATGTGGAATGGGAACTGTAGGCATCATATTCTTTCTAAAATCTTTAGGCTGTTGAGCATTTAAAAATCTCATTTCACCATGCTCATCTCAGACTGCTTTGAAATTTTCCTCCGCCTTATGGTACTGGCTTTTGTTCTTGCTTTTTGTTAACAGCACGAGGTGAGCGGGTATTTCCTCTGCATATTCAATTTCTATAGGTTGAAAAGAGTGTATAACACCTTTTTCCTGAGCTGAGATGCGTAATAACTTCCAATTGTTCTGGTAATAGTAGATCGATTCATCCCTTTGACCGCCTAAAATTTCTGAATACTTTATAACAGTGGCCATTTGAGATTCCTGCGAAAATGAGCTCCTCAAGGAAATGATTAGTAGTATTAAAATAAGGGCTTTCATGGATGATCAGTATACAGTTCTTCAGTACACGATAAAGCATAGGCCGACAAAGCAGGGATCTTACTACGATCCATGCGCATTATTTTAAAGTTTTTCCTTCGATTAGCTCAATAAGATGCTTCCTCGATTTTCTGGAGCAACATGGAGCTAAAAAAAGGATCGATTTCAACATATATCCGTCCGAAAATGTGATTTGAAACTTTTGTCGTGTCGTGATACAGTTCTATAATAAGACTCATTTGAGTGACTGGACGTTACATGTAGGTCTAAAATTCTAGCTAGCAACGTGCTCATGGATTTAAATCACTCTTTGGTATAATTAATCCTCCAGTTGAGCGTCCATGTTTCCCCACCATCCACAGACGATTCCCAATCCCAAACCATACTTTTTGCTTTGATCTCTTTAAATACCATGCGCTGCGTGATTTTTCTACCCGCATTGGTTTCAAAGGTTTCGGTCTGAAAAATGCGGTTTGATCCGTCAACTTTTCCCTTGAAATAGTAAAATGTACTTTGATTATCAGCCCAGGATTGCTTCCAGGTTTTCAACTGAGTCTGATATACACTAATGCTGGTGCCTTTAAAACCTTTTGACTGTCCTGCAGTGATTTCAAAATTCTCTAGAATGACCTTATCATCCAGAATTTTCTTGATCCGGTTGATCCCCTTGCCGACTTTCCCATCCCCCTCCTCCCAGGTAGCCTGCCATTCTCCCAACCAAAAGTCAAAGTACTCTTCAGGATTATCAGGAAGCTGGCCAAAAGCAGTACTAGTAAGCATAACGAGTCCAAAAGCAATCTTTTCCATTTTGCATTTTTGAACCAATATCGAGATCAGCACCCTTTGAAAATTGTAAAAAACGCCTGTATTTAAATTCCTGATTAAGAATTCAGAAGTGCCGGGTTATGAAGCAAAGACTTTCTTGAAAAACGGGAAGGTGTGAATCCCGTGACGGATTTAAAGTCATTTATAAAATGAGGTTGATCAAAGTATCCGTATTTAAAAGCCAACTTTGTTAACGAATTCACCTTATCGTGCTCTCCGATAATACAATTGATTCTTCGGGTACGGTGAAACTGCTTGGGCGAGCACCCTATTACTTTTGCAAAGAGGTCTCTAAATTGTGAATTACTTAGATTATACTTACTTGAAAGGTCATCAATCTTGGAAAATGGAGGTACAACAAGATCTAAAGCGGCACGGCACATATGTGCATATCTATGGTTGCGGAATTGCTTTTTCAGGTATTCTTCAACGATGGTTA
>JBCCIX010000398.1:0-4408 GCA_039028075.1 Bacteroidota bacterium
AAATACCTACGCCTGCAGACCTAATTATTTCAGGTGGCACAATTTACACTGTGAATGACCAGCAGTATACAGTTAAAGCGGTAGCCGCTAGGGGTGATAGAATTGTATATGTAGGAGATAGTGCTGAAGCCTTAAGATATCGGGGAGAACATACTAAAGTTATTGACCTAAAAGGCAAGACTATGACACCCGGATTGATTGAAGGCCACGGTCACATTATGGGATTAGGCTACAATGAATTGAATATTGATCTTTTAGGTGTAAAAAGTTATGACGAGCTTATTGCTAAAGTTAAAGAGGCGGCCGATAATGCCGATCCGGGAGAGTGGATTACAGGAAGAGGTTGGCATCAGAGCAAGTGGGATCTAGCAGGTGAGGAGGTTGTAAAAGGTTTTCAGGTACATGATAAGTTAAGTGCGGCTACACCCGATAACCCTGTTTACTTGAGCCATGCCAGCGGTCATGCAGGTTTTGCTAATGCCAAGGCTATGGAAATTTCAGGAGTTCAGCCGCTGGATAAAGAGGGCGTAACCGAAAGCGAGGTGAAAGGTGGTGAAGTAATCAGAGACGATCTTGGTAATCCCACTGGAATATTCAACGAACGCGCTCAAACCTTAATCACCCGCAATATCCCAGAAACTACGGCGGAAAAAGATGAAAGAGCATTGGAACTGGCCATTAAAGCTTGTCGGCGCAATGGCATCACAGGTTTTCACGATGCAGGGGCTAGCAGAGAATCCATCGCCTTATTCAACAAGTTTAAGGAGCGAGGCGACTTGGGCATCAGACTTTACGTTATGCTTACGGGTTGGGATAAGGAGCTTTTGGAAGAGTGGTATCAAAAAGGGCCCGAAATAGATACTATCCAGAACCTGCTCACGATACGTTCGGTAAAGTTGCATTGTGATGGCGCTCTGGGTTCCCGTGGCGCGTGGCTTCTTCAGGAATACGCCGACCGGCCGGGTCATTTTGGTCATGAAACGTTACCCATGGACTTTGTTTTAGAAACATCGAACAAGGCCCTAAAAAGTGGCTTTCAAGTATGCAGTCATGCGATAGGAGACCGCGCTAATCGGGAGGTATTGGATAGGTACGAGGCCTCCTTTAAAAGCAACCCCGGTCTTACAGACAATCACCGTTTTAGAATTGAACACGCTCAGCATTTACACCGTGAGGATATTCCCAGGTTTTCAGAACTAGGTGTTATACCTGCTATGCAAGCCGTACATATGTCTTCTGATCGACCCTGGGCAATATATCGCTTAGGTCAAAAACGAATTATTGAGGGAGCTTACGTTTGGCAAAAACTTTTAAAGTCAGGGGTTCCAATTGTTAATGGTACTGATGTTCCTGTAGAACCACTGAATCCATTGGCATCGTTTTACGCCAGTGTTTCGCGTAAAACACTGGAAGGCACACCTGAAGGTGGGTATGAGCCGGATCAAAGAATGACGCGCAAGCAAGCCCTTCGGTCCTACACGTTAGATGCTGCTTACGGAGCTTTCGAAGAAGATATAAAGGGTTCTATAGAAGTAGGCAAACTAGCCGACTTTACGATTTTTTCACAAGACCTTATGACCGTTCCTGAACAAGATATTTTGAAAACTGATATAGAAATGACGATTTTCGCAGGAAATATAGTCTATTCTAATAATTAAAAACGTAACCATGATAACCAAAACATTAAAGTACTTTTTGATGCTACTGCTCATAACTGCGGTAGGCATGTCCTGCGGAGAAAAAAAGCCGGAGACTGAGGGAGAATCTGAAAGTACAGAAGAATCATCCGGTGACGAACCTGCGAGCACTTCTATAGCGAGTCCAAGGCAAACCGCTTCGGGAGAGATAGGAGGGGCAAAAATAACGGTTGATTACGGCTCACCTGCGGTCAAAGGACGGGAGATTTGGGGTGGTCTTGAGGCCTACGGTAAAGTATGGCGCGCCGGCGCTAATGAGACCACATCCGTGGAGTTTTCGAAGGGCGTTCAAGTCGGTGAGACGGAGGTACCTGCGGGTAAATATGGGTTTTATTTAATACCCAATGAAGGTAAGCCTTGGATTGCTATTTTTAACACAGACTGGAATAGGGATGAACATGGCGCATGGGGTGCCTATAATTATAATAAAGACAATGACGTAGCCCGGTTGGAAATAGAACCTGATTGGCTCGAAGAGGTGACAGAACGATTAAAATATACCGTAGGATCCGACCGTATAAGCTTAAACTGGGAAAAAGTTCAAATTAACATTCCTGTTGCGGGCATTGCCGCGGAATAACGCCTAGGGAGAAATGAACCTCCCTATTTTAAATATGTTTGTGTTTTCTTTTTTAGCGCCTCTCGATCTGAAGTAATGGACGGATCGCTAAATATTTTAGATGATAGCTCTGCTATAACGCTTTTCTTGTAGCCAAGACGGTCGGCTATGTCCTCACAAAAAACGATCTCGCTTTTGAATACCTGACCGTCAATTTTCATGAGTTGTACAACATGATATAAATGTTCGAATTTTTGGTCATCAGTTAATAATGAAAGATCTCCAATCGGGCGTGTAGGATTGTGCATCATTTCGTCAATCTCATCTTTATTCAAGCCATTAGAGATGCCGATCATTTGAATTAATTTAGCTTCTTTTTCTGCCACCTGGCTATCGCTCGCCGCCAATTGGATCAACACATTTAAAGTTTCTTTTACCATTTTTAGTTGAATTACGTTCCTTTACTAAAGCGGCCAATATAGCTAAAAAAATAATAAATCAGTAACTCCAGGTAACCATCGGACCGGTTAACGTAAGTTCTGATCCATTTTAGTAGAAAACACGATATTGCAAAAACTTTTTAATTACCATGCAACTCCGTCTCAAGAGGTTGGTCTTTGGGATATAATTTAAGTAAAATCATGAGGTTCTTAAAATCTACTTTTACCCTATTATTCGTTTTCTCGATTGTTATCGCGCACGCCCAAAGCGAAGAACGCAGGGTTAGAGCATTTGATGCCATCAAAGCTTCTCAGGGCATAGATGTGTACTTGAAGCCGGGTAGTACAGAGTCCGTCCGCGTTGAAGCGGACAATATCGATTTAGATCGTATATATACTGAAGTTTCAGGAAGCAGATTGAAAATTTATCTTGAAGATGGACGCTATCGAAATCATTCCGTTAAAGTGTACGTTACCTTTGTCGAATTGGACGACATATCCGCCAGTTCGGCCGCTACCGTGATCTCTAACGGAACTATAAAAGGTGATAAATTGGATTTATCTGTTTCTAGTGCCGCAGATATTGAAGTGGATGTTGATGTTAATGAAATAGATGCTTCTGCCACTTCTGCCGGTGATATAGAATTATCCGGTCGGACGAAATTTATAAATGCAAGTGCTTCAAGTGCAGGAGGCATAGATGCTTACGATTTAGAAGCCAAACAAGTACGTGCCAGAACTAGTAGCGCAGCGGGTGTTAAAGTCTATGTAACCGATGAAATAGATGCGCGAGCGAGCAGTGGTGGAAGTATAAGATACAGAGGCAATCCCGAAAGATCCCAGACGGATTCCAGTAGTGGCGGATCAGTCAGAAGATCAAACTAATTACCAATTCTTTAGAGGCTTCCTAATTTTTTCCTCTTGTAAGTTTAATTCAAAGTTGATCAGCGCTTTACTGAAATCCCGTAAATAAGCAGAATCCATTTGTTTATTTATAGCTTTTTTGATCGTAGCGCTTGACTGTTTAAGTGCAAAATTGATCATTTTATGTTCTTATCTCCGTGAGGTAACGTGAATTACCCAATTAATGTTTCAACATATACATAGACAATACAAAATGTAGAAAGGTTGCCCAACAATTTATGGATGGTGAAATTAGTCGGTAGAGTAGGACATTTGTCCGATGGAATTCTCACTCGGGACCTGGAAAAATAACAAACTGATCATTGCGTCATTTTTTCTATTACGTAAAGAGTGGTAGTTAATCGATTAGCTACTGCGGTTTCTCTTAGAATCATTCTTGGTCTTTTCCCCTTACCTAGAAGTACTAACAACTTGACTTATTGATTGCATTTCCAGGAAATTATATTGGAACGGTTATGCATCTGGTAAATTATGCGGTGTATCCACTTCAGTGACTTTCACTACTACGCTTGCGGTACTAGGTTTCACAATTTTAGATTTGGAAATGTGGTTATTTTCAGTGCATGCATTATCGGATTTGTTTGAAGATGACACTAGTTGGCCTTTTACCTGCTTTGGAAGTTTTCATTTTCGCGTACTACATTGTGGTTCATACGCCTATTGTATTTCCGGCTAAGCGATACAGCCATAAACCGATCAAAAAGTGACCTCTTACGTATCTTGTTTTTTTGCCCAAAAAATAAACTCCAGTCCAGCAAAAAAAATGATTGAATCACCAAGTAGTTCCA
>JBCCIX010000399.1:0-4402 GCA_039028075.1 Bacteroidota bacterium
CTAGCTGTTCAGTGGATAACCCTAGGCCAGGTTTTCCATCAGGATTTAATGCTTCGGAGTGGTCTTATCGTACTAGCATACGCCGGGTTTTACTGGATCATAAGTTCGATCACGGCTACGCTGTGCTCCCGGTGGACCAAAGGTGCATCAGCGCTCACTATCATGTTAGCGCTTTGGGTCATTTGGTTAATTTTTCTGCCCAAGGTATCAAGTTGGTACGTTCAAGAGCAGACTGTATTACCTTCTCGCGAAGAGTTTAAAACCGCTATGAGGGAAGACCGAAGCAAAGGTTTAGACGGACATAACCCTACGGATGAACGCGAAAAGGTGCTCAAAGACAGTGTTCTAGCTGCATACGGTGTGGCTTCGGTAGATAGCTTACCCATCAATTACGATGGGCTTGTCATGCAGGCCGACGAGGAATATGGAAACAAAGTATGGGATAAGCATTTTGGAGAACTTTTTGCCGTAATGCAGCGACAAAAAGCCAGTATGCAATATTTAGGTCTCATCAATCCTTTTAGTGCGCTACAGAGCCTGAGTATGGGTATATGCAGTACTGATCAATGGAGTCACCTGCATTTTCAAAAAGAGGCCGAAGCGTACCGCAGAGTATTCATAAAAGCTTTAAATGACGAACATGCTTATGGAGGTAGCAAAACAGGAGATTGGGGATGGAAGGCGGAACAAGCTTTTTTCAATGACATTGAGGATTTCCACTATCACGCTCCCGAGTATAGACAGGCGGCCGATGTGTACACCACAGATTGGATAATACTTGCGTTGTGGTTTTTTGTGAGTACCCTTGTTTTAAGGTATACCACTCGAAACACGCTACAAGCCACGCTATGAAAAAGCTGATTTATTTCGAATGGTTACATTTCAGCAGGAATACAGCTCGACCCATAGCCGTTTTACTTTTTTTACTGGCTTCGTTATTTGGCTTGTACAATGGATTCAACAGCTACCAAGAACGAACCGAGGAGATCGAGGCTATCAATAATCGAAAAGCGGAAACTATCGCGGAAGCTGCGGGTTGGTTTGATGCTGGAAAAAATGGTCCTGAAGGGAGACCGTGGGTGGATATTAACACCCCATTTTGGTCGATGTGGTACGCTACCCATTACCTGATCCAAGAGCCTAAACCGAGCATGATTTACAATTTAGGTCAGTCGGAACACTTTGGTTACTACAAACGTGTCACCATGTGGACCACCGCATTTGACGATGATCTGACCGCAGAGATCTCGAACCCTGAATTGGTGCAGCTAGGCTCACTGGATTTTACTTTTGTGTGGCTTTATCTCATGCCTCTACTGTTGATTGTTTTAACGTACAGTACCAAAGGACTGGAGCAGGATCTAGGTTTTATTCCACTGCTTAACGTTCAAAGACCCTCTTTGTACGGTTGGTTGCTACAACGGATTTTGATCACGGGATTTGGACTACTCATACTACTTTCTGCGTTGATTTTTATTCCCACTTTATTGATCTCCGAATTATCGTTGTCCGATGACCTGATCAATATTTGGTGCGTTTACGGGTTATACCTGATACTTTGGTTAGCCCTGGTCTTTTTAGTAATTCAATTTGGGAAAGGTCAGGCCGATCAGGCCTTAAAGATGGTTGGTGTTTGGTTGATTTTAACCGTAGCTATACCCGGACTTGTGAACCAATACGTGTTACTAAAAAAGCCGGCCGACTTGATGATGGATATGATCGAGGCAGGAAGAGAAGGTCAGGCGAAAATCTACGATAGGCCTGAAGATGAAATTCTCGTGGAGGCACAACGAATTATTCCTGCACTCTCTCAACTAGAGGCGGCCCAATACGACAGTTTGATGAAACAGCCTATGATTAATGGGGCGTTCCGTTTGGTATTGACGCAGTATATGAGCAAAATATCGGACGGCATTATTGAAGATCAATTGACCCGTAATCAGATGATTGCATCGAGTTATTGGTTCAATCCTGTTACAGGCTTTCACAATTGGCTCAATCACTTCACTGAAACTGGCCATGCATCCAATCTGGAGTTTCGCAGAAGTATTCAGAAAGGAGGAGAAACCATTCAACGTAAGTTAGTGCTGGATGAATGGAAGGATACAAAAATAGATAAGACCTTTTTCGAAAGCTACGTTCAATTATTAGACCCAGAGCAGCGTGAATAGAAAAGAATTTATCACCAGTAGTGGGGCGGTAGCAGCAGGGCTAGCATTATTTCCATTGAGTACTGAAGGAAAATCATTCCGTTCATTATTTGGAAGCAGAAAATCATACGATACGTCGTATGATGCGATTATAGTAGGCGGAAGCTATGCCGGACTTTCTACAGGGCTAACCCTGGCAAGATGTCTGAGAAAAGTGCTTCTCATAGATGCCGGACAACCCAGGAACCAAGTGGCACAAAAAGCACACAATGCCTTAACGATGGATGGTCGGGCTCCCGATGCAATTAGACAGGAAGCTGTTGATCAGTTAGCCGTTTATAAAGACTATTTACATTTGCTGGAGGAAGAAGTATCAGATGTAACTAAATCTGAGCACAGTTTCGTGGTCTCAGGTAGGGATGGTCAGGAGTTTACTGCAAATCATGTTGTTTTTGCCACCGGAGCCAAGGACAGCCTTCCAGATATTAAAGGATTGAAGGAACAGTGGGGCAAACATGTTCAGCACTGCCCCTACTGCCATGGATTTGAGAGTAGAACGGGAAAAACACTATTAGTAGTAAAAGATTTCAAAGGGCTGGAGCTGTTGTCCTCCTTGAATCACTGGTCGGAGAGTCTTACGGTAGCCATGCAAACAGCAACCTCGGCAATACCGGATCAGCTAACCTCTTTCTTGGAAAAGCAAGGAATCAAATGGAATACCAGTCTGATTACGGAAGTCGTCAGTGATAAAGAGGAGAATCTTAAACATGTCATTTTTGAAGATGGCTCCAAAGAGCCCGTAGATCATATATATTTGGCTACTGAGGTAAAGTATCGCACTGAGTTTGCCGAAAAGTTGGGCTGCGAAAAGGATAAAACTGAACGAATAGTCACGAATGACTTTATGCTTACTAACCAGCCCAGGGTTTATGCCGTGGGCGACATTTCGTCTAAAAGCATGGGACAGATTATCTGGGCGGCCAATTCAGGTATGATGGCAGGAGTGCATATCAACAATGCAATGATTGCCAGTGCATTAAAATAACAGTATGGAAATCCTTTTAAAGAAAGACAGAGGCAAAATACGAGAGATTAGAGGGAATTTAAGCTCTCTATGGATTAGTCTTTTTACTTCACTTATTGTATTCAGCTGCAGTTCTACATCTACCGAAACAACGCAGGCCGAAGTGGCCACGGTCCACTTTGATGAAGATCTGGCGTTACCTAATTTTACCATTTCAACGATCAAAGACAGTACTGCTTTCAGTAGTAAGGGCATAACCAAGGATGGGATTCTTCTCATAAAGTATTTCAGTCCCGATTGTGACCATTGTCAACAAGAAGCTGAAACCTATTTCTCAAAAAAAGACAGCCTGCAAAATATAAAAACGATCTGGGTTTCCGGCGATTGGGCGGAATTAAAAATGATTAAGAAATTTACCGAAACTTACCAGCTTGAACAATTGAATCCTATTGCCATTGGCAAAGAAACTACTAACTTTTTGGTTTCATATTATCAGCTACAAGGGATCCCCTATGCTGCGGTGTACAAGGATAACCAATTGATCAAGGAGTATCAGGGTGCTTTGGACTTTAGCGAATTGATAACCATCAATGAAGGAACATTTACGCCTAAACCGATCGTTCCTTCTTGGCTAAAAGAACCAAATACCTCTGAAAGAGAAAAAAAAGAAGATGAAAACCAAAACGATGGATAGTTACCTATGACGCAAAAACCCGTTCATATTATTACCGGATTTTTAGGTGCCGGTAAAACCACCTTCTTAAACCATTTTATCAAAGAGCGTTTGCCCGAGCGGATCTTCGTGATTGAAAATGAATGCGGCTCCACTAATGTGGACGGAGCATTAGTGATGGAGGGGGTTGAAGAGGTGGTAGAACTAAGTGCCGGCTGTTTATGCTGCTCACTGGCAGACGGTCTTTTGGATATACTGGATGAAGTCAGTCTAAGAAGTGATCAATACGACCGATTGGTGATAGAAACCACGGGCATAGCCGATCCCAGCTCCATCTTACAGGTCTTTTTTGAGGATCCCAGAGTGGAAAAGCATTTCAAACTGGAACAGACCATTTGCCTGGTGGATGCCGGACAGGTGGAAGACTGGCTGGAAGAAACCGAAGAAGCGCTACGTCAAATTGCTCTAGCAGATGTCCTTCTGATCAATAAAGCCGATACCGTGTCTCCTGATTATTTAGAGAAATTGAAAATGCAGTTATCGGATATAAATCCA
>JBCCIX010000400.1:0-4386 GCA_039028075.1 Bacteroidota bacterium
GATTTCCCAGCTTTAAAAACCCTTAGGTAAGCACTGCCCTTCGTAGGTTCGAAATCAAAGTAGAGCATCTTCACTACCGTGCTTTTACCGGATCCACTTTCTCCCACTATGCCAAGCACCTCTCCCGGATAAAGGGTGAAGTTGATATCATTACAGGCCACAATGGCCCCCGTATTCGGACATTGATTAGAATTAAACAATGGCCCCGTTCTATTTAAACTGTTTACATTAGGCTCGCCGTAGACCTTCGTAAGCCCTTCTACTTTCAGCAGCCAGTTATCATTGTCCATTGCTCTTTTCTTTTTTGATTTTAAATTCTTTTTCCAACTCTTCCAGTTTGGCTATCAGGTACTTATTCGACCATTGATTGGGTCTGGTGTTTTCCAGAACTTTATCAAGAAAGTCACTGTCGTTAACCACGTATGATGAAGACCCATCGGCATTGTACAATTCATCCATAAAGGCCAGGTTTTCTCCTGACATATTGCAAATCACCTCCTTGAAACTCTCGATCTTGAATTTGACATCTTCAAATTCAAGCGGTTCCACATCCGTATGTGGCGGCACAGCATACAATCGCTTTTCCCGGCCCGCACCAAACAGGTAGAGGCATTCGGCCTGATCTAGATTCGGAATATCCCACCTTGGTATAGGTGAGGGTGACATCACATAACGCCCGTTTACTTTTACAGGATAACCGGCCCCGCGCATTATATCTCCAAATCTGACGTATGACTCATAGAGCGATACCCACATCTTAGCGTAGTCTGCTTCTGCGTGCATCTGACGTGTTTTTAGCTCATACCGCTCTACACCTCTCAATGGTTCCGGTTGTGGTACCTGAAAAATCATGATTTGATGTTTTTTCAATTTCTCCTCCGTGATCCGGTGGCGTGTTTGAATTAGTGTTGCCTTTCCGGTTTCAAAGGTTACTTCACAATCCGTTGTATCCTGTACAAAATCACGAAGGTTACAGGCATTCACGCTTGCATCACTGCCCTGATCGATAATTTTAAAAACATCCGACTTACCAATGATCGCCAAGGTGATGTGCAAGCCCCCGGTACCCCATCCTCTGGCAATGGGCATTTCGGGAGATGAATAAGGTACCTGATAACCTGGTACACAAATGGCCTTGAGCAGCTTTCTGCGGATTTCCTTTTTCGTGCTTTCATCAATGAAAGCATAGTTATATTGTCTGTTAAATTTTGTTGCCTTAATCATGAATCTTTTGTTATAAGTCTTCCACCACTTCCGTCACTTCTTCAGATTTTTTTTCTTTGGGTTCGTTGCCATTATTGCTATTTCGAGCCACAGCATTCCGAAGATTGTTTAATCCCGATTGGAAGGTTACGTAATGGGGTAACTTCAGGTGGTTAGTGAATCCCATGGCTTCGATGCCTTCCGTGTGGTACAAGACAAACTCCTGATCATTGGAAGGAGCGTTGGCCCCCGGTATGCGCATCGCTCGATCCAGTATACCCATGCAGATCCCCTTGGTTTCATTTTGGCCAAAACATAACCCATAACCGATGGAGTAATAAGGTGCATTTGCCTTTGGTGATGCTCCTGTTTTAGAGATCATCTCAGCCTCCGTTACCCTTACTTTTCCTATATATCTTTTCTTGCCTGAGGCATCGGTGACATGTACCTTAACCAAACCCACTCTCAACTCACCGACCGTTGGGTGTACGCTGCCATGGCCACGCATGCTACTGTAACCCATGGCCATAATACCACCCGTTTCCGCCCTGGCCAGCATTTGAAGCCTGGCCGATCGCGGAGCAGGGAATTTGATCGCCTCCCTGGTAACATCTATCAATCGTGTATCTTCATCGTGATCCACCCCTTTCATCAAGCCTTGCTCTTGTAAGATGTCAATAACTTTACTGAACGATTGGATGTCTTTTAGCGCTACACCCTCAACATTTGTCTCAAAGTCAGCCAGAAAAGCTTTAACATCTTCATCCTCCTCTTGAGCCAATGAAGTATTTAACATGCGTTGGGTATAATCTCTTGTAGGGCCCAGTATTTGCCCGCCCGGGATGTCTCTAAAAGAAGACGATATCCTGCGTTGAACAAACATATTTTTGGTGTCAATAACATCGGAGTAATACCTTCTGGGTAATGTGGCGCGATAAGCCCTCATGATGAAAGCGGCCTCTAATACATCTCCCTCTACCTGTTTCAAAGCTAACGCCCCATATTCAGGAGCGTAAAATGAACCTTCGCCCATGATCTTATCAATAGCCAACCTGAATTGTGCTTTAAGTTGCTCCACCGTAATGGGTGAGGTATTTTCTTTTAATCGGTAAAACTCTACAAGCTTATTTGCGTTGGCAATCGCTTCGGCACCTCCCTTTACTGCTACGTATCCCATAATTGTATAAGGTTTAAAAAGTGAATTGATTCGAGCGCGGTATACCTACCGTATTTCCGCGCGGATCGGTAAGTAGGGTGTCAACTCCTAACGGATATTCCACGTTCTTTTCTTTAATGATTTCAAGTATTGACTTTTCTATTCCCTCCAGATAGATCGGCTGCTCGGCTTTAACCCCGGGACCGTTAAGTATCACTTCATGACTGTTATTAAATCTTTCGTAGGAAATTTTAGCAACCTGAATGATTAAGAAGGCCCCTTTTTCAGGATATTCAGGATCACCTTCTTTGGCCTGTTCAATAACCTGATCCATTTCTTCGTTTCCGTTTAAAAACAAAAAATCGGCTTGCTCGGCCTGCGCCGGGCTTGATGATGTATTGAGGATCAAGTACTCGTCAAATGTTTCCGAAAAACGTTGATAGAAAGTAACATTGCTGTCAAGCAGAGTGAAAGCTACCAAACAAGTAGCTTTATTTACCCCCTCCAGTTCTTCAATTCCACCATCGAGTTTATGGATTGATCCCGGCCGGGCCATCGCATCCATGATGATACGGAAGTGCTCCTGAGCCTCAAAAACTTCATCGTAGTTCGTTTCTCTTATCATGTGATCAGGCTTGTTCCATTAATTTAAAATCAACCTTGGAGCGCAGTATTTGATGTTGCTCCTTTTTTTCTTTTTGAAGGATCCTCTCATATTCATCGGCCAGAAATTTTTCTACTTCTGGATATTTGCCGTCCTCTAATTGGGCAAGGGCATCAAATACGGCCATGCAATAGGAACGTTGATGTTCATCGCCCAAACAGATGCCGGTGCCGGTAATTCCATTTATGGCCACTTCAGCTTCTGTGGTCAATGCTTCACCAAGGTAAAAGGGCTGGTGTTCAAGACTATCTTCTGCCTTGATCATGGTGAGACAGGCCGCAGGTTTCTTCGTTAGTACGATATCATAAGAGGACTCTAAATCAGTGACGAAATTCTTGATGCGCTCCAAGTCTCCCTCGATAATAATATAATCTATGTTCATGTACGACTACTTTTAAATAAGCAATTCAAAAGTATCTTCACATTATTGGCAATTTGTTAGCGGCCAGATAAGATTTAGATAAACTATTTTAAGGATTTGTTAGACTGATTGAGGGCGAAGGAAGCGATTCACTCTTTTAAACGATAGCCAATTCCACGTACCGTCTCCAGGTAGTCTTTGTATTTTCCAAGCTTTTTTCTTAACCCCACGATTTGAACATCTATCGATCTTTCAGTGACAATGTAGTCGATACCATTTAGCTTTTCGATGATCTGGTTTCTTGAATAGACTTTTCCGGGCCTATTCGTAAAAAGGTAGAGTAGTTTAAATTCTGAGTAGGTCAGTTTTAATTCGTTTTGATCGATATAGGCTTTGTACTTTTCTGAATCTATGGTCAATTTTTTGAACGACCTCATTTCGACTGGATTATTAACTTCAGGTTCGATCAACTGGTCTACACCCTCTGAATCAGGATATGCGCCATTTTTTGTCTTGTTGACCATTTTCCTAACCCTGGAAATAAGCTCTTTTATTCGTACCGGTTTGGTAATGTAGTCGTCAGCGCCTAATTCAAGCGCAGTTACCGCATCAATTTCATTGTCCCTTGCGGTAAGCATGATAAAGGGAATTGATCTAAATGTCTGATTGCTCTTTAGCTTACGGCAAATCTCAATCCCGTCTATGTCCTCCAGCATCCAATCACAAATAACAGCGTGTGGTTTGTTTTTCTCAATAAAATCCAAACCCTTATACCCTGAGGTGAATGTGTGTACCTCTACACGCTCCCTTTCAAAGTTGTATTGTAGCAATTCGAGAATATCTTTTTCATCATCTATTATGGTGATAACGGCATTCTTCATAATTGTAAGATTTGTGTAAAGATTGAATTCTATTGTTAATGTATTGTTATGCTAAAATTAGGGCTTGATGATAGGTCTTTATCATTTTGTTATCTTAAGATGAAGCATGGTTAACAACAGC
>JBCCIX010000401.1:0-4381 GCA_039028075.1 Bacteroidota bacterium
GGCCTTCGAGCCGGGAACCTCCGAATCGGTTACGGTCTTTGGGGATTGGCAACGTCTGAACCAAGTGATCACCAATTTATTAAGTAATGGACTAAAATACGGAAGAGAAGGAGGTCATGTATTCGTCGGTTTTAATGAGGTAGGGAATGAGGTAGAGGTGCGTGTAAGAGATGATGGAGAGGGCATACCTCCTGAAGATGTGGACAGGGTATTTGAGCGCTTTTACCGAGTTGATAAAAGCCGGTCGAGGGAAAAAGGGGGAACTGGATTGGGATTGGCCATTGTTAAGCACATCATAGAAGGTCATAAGTCCTCCATTAAAGTGGAAAGTGAGCTGGGCAAGGGTTCGGTTTTTAGCTTTCAGCTTCCCAGGGAAAAGTAGAATCAGATCGGGAAAAGAATAAACGGCTTAATTCATATCGGCTACCTTTGCATGATGGCCAAAAAGCTTGCATTTAAAGATCTTATCATCTGGGAAGATGATGACTATGTTGTAATCAACAAACCTGCATTCATATCTACACTTCAAGATCGCAATGCAAATTATGACATTTTATCCCTGGCGAGAGCTTATACTCCGGAGGCACAGGTAGGTCATCGCTTGGATAAAGAAACTTCAGGAGCGCTGATTGTAGCCAAAAACCCTGAGGCCTATCGCCAGCTATCCATGCAGTTTGAACATCGGGAAATAGAAAAGCAGTATCATGCCGTGGTTGACGGCATCCATGCTTTTAACAATGAAATAGTTATGGATTGTATTCTTCAGCTCTCTAACGGTACGGTTCGAATTGATCGAAAAGGCAAGGAAGCCAAAACCGTTTTTACCACACTGAGAGCCTATCGTAACCATAGCTTGATCCAGTGCCAACCTGTCACCGGAAGAATGCACCAGATCAGAATACACCTGGCCCACCATGGGGCTCCTATTACAGGGGATACACTCTACGGCGGAAAACCATTCTATTTATCATCCGTCAAGCGAAACTATCATCTGGGCAAAGGGGAAGAAGAGCAGCCCCTGATAAAAAGACTCGCGTTACATGCCAGGAGTGTGGCCTTTAAAGGTATGGGAGGCGCTATTCAAAGAGTGGAAGCAGACTATCCTAAGGACTTTAGGGTTCTGCTTTTACAGTTGGAGAAGAATTCTTAAATATTTACAGGCGCTAGTTGCATTTCAAACCCAATCAAACTATCTTTGCACTCCCTTTTTTAGGAGGGATGTAGGTATACAAAAAGTAAAGCTTTTTACATGTGGATCATTTAAGTTATAAAACGGTTTCTACTAATAAAGCAACGGCCAACAAAGAATGGGTGGTTGTAGATGCTGACTCAAAAATTCTAGGTCGTTTAGCGAGCGAGGTAGCAAAGATCATTCGAGGTAAAAATAAGCCTGGCTATTCACCACACGTGGACTGTGGCGATAATGTAATTGTGGTCAATGCTGACAAGATTCAGATGACGGGTAAAAAATGGACGGATAAAGTCTATATTTCTCACACAGGTTATCCCGGTGGTCAGCGTGAAACAACCCCAAGGCAGTTGAAAGAAAAGTCATCTACGCTATTGGTAGAACGTGCTGTGAGAGGTATGCTGCCTAAGAATAGAATAGGACGAGCCTTGTTTAAAAATTTACACGTATACGAAGGTGCTGAGCATCCTCATGAGGCGCAGCAACCGAAAGAAATCAAACTTTGAAATGGAAGTAATAAGTACAATTGGCAGGAGAAAAACTTCAGTAGCCCGCATTTATGTAACCGCCGGAAAGGGTGACATTACCGTTAACAGTAAAGATGTAAAAGCCTATTTTCCTTCGGATATTCTTCAGACCATCATAAAACAACCCTTAGTAGCAACTGAAACAGATGGCAATTTTGATATAAAAATCAATGTAGAAGGTGGTGGTCCATCCGGTCAGGCTGAGGCCATCCGATTGGCAGTCTCCAGAGCACTTGTTGAGGTAGACGAAGAAAATAAGCCACCTCTAAAAAAAGAGGGTTTCCTTACCAGGGATCCGAGAATGGTTGAGCGCAAGAAGTATGGTCGTCGAAAAGCAAGACGTAGATTCCAGTTTAGTAAACGTTAAGCCTCACGAAGCAGAAAGTAGTAATCATGGCAAATAAATTAGAATATAAAGACCTGTTAGATGCAGGTGTTCATTTTGGACATTTAACGAGAAAGTGGGATCCAAAAATGGCTCCCTATATTTTCATGGAGAAAAATGGTATCCATATCATTGATCTCAATAAATCTCTTGAGTGCCTCGATAAAGCCTCTTATGCCCTTAAGAATATCGTGAGGTCGGGTAGAAAAGTATTGTTTGTAGCTACCAAAAAGCAGGCGCAGGACGTAGTGTCTACTGAAGCAAAGAGGTTAAACATGCCCTACGTTACGGACCGGTGGCTGGGCGGTATGCTCACGAATTTTTCTACGATTAGAAAGTCGTTGAAAAAAATGACCTCTATCGATAAATTGATGAAAGATGAGTCGTATCAGAATTTAGCAAAAAGAGAGCGCTTGATGGTGGCCAGGGAAAAAGAAAAATTGGAAAGAGTATTAGGGGGCATTTCTGATCTTAATAGACTTCCTGCTGCGCTTTTTATCATTGATGTAAGAAGGGAACACATCGCTGTCAAAGAAGCGCAAAAATTGAATATTCCTGTGTTTGCCATGGTGGATACTAATTCTGATCCTACAGGAGTAGATTTTCCTATTCCTGCGAATGACGATGCATTTAAATCCATTTCATTGATTACTGATTACATCGGTAAACAGGTGGAAGAGGCACTGATGGAGCGGAAAAAAGATAAGGAAGAAGCCGCTTTACAAAAAGAAGAAGAAGCTAAAAAACAAGCCGACCAAAAAGAAGCGGTAAGCGAATAAGGTTTACTTAATCCAAATAGCATGAAATTTTAAGATTGAACATCGTGCCGATATCCATCGGGATGATGTTCAATTTTTTTTGATACCAGTTAATACATACCAAAAGCAAATAGTTAAAGATTATGGCAATCACGGCAAAAGACGTAAATAAGTTAAGACAAATGACCGGTGCAGGAATGATGGACTGCAAAAAGGCGCTCACTGAGGCTGATGGTGATTTTGACAAAGCGGTTGAGATCCTACGAAAAAAGGGTCAAAAAGTAAGTGCCTCCAGAGCAGATAGAGATACGAAAGAGGGTTCGGTTTTTGTAAAAAGTAACCCTGATAACACAGAGTGCGTATTGATAGCCCTTAATTGTGAAACTGATTTCGTCGGCAAAAACGAAGAATTCCAGTCTTTGGGGAACGCTATCGTAGACGTAGCGTACAGCACAAATGCGGCTACCACGGAAGAGCTTTTGGCGCAGAGTCTTGACGGCCTTACCGTGGCTGCTAAAATTACTGAACTTGTAGGAAAGATAGGTGAAAAAATCGAGATCAGTGAATACGTAAGATTATCGGGCGATGCTGTGGTTCCTTATATTCATGCAGGAAGCAAACTCGGTGTTCTTGTAGCCCTCACGGGGGCCAACGGTGCGGAGGTAGTTGACGCCGGCAAAGATGTAGGGATGCAAATTGCGGCGATGAATCCGGTAGCTGTCGATGAAACCGGAGTGGATGCCTCTGTGGTACAAAAAGAACTGGAAATAGGAAGAGAGCAGGCTATAGCCGAAGGAAAGCCAGAGCAAATTGTAGATAAAATCGCTCAAGGTAAGCTTCAGAAATTTTATAAAGAGAACACCCTGCTGAACCAGCAATTTGTAAAAGACAGTGGTCTTACGGTTGCCAAATATCTGGATAGCGTCTCCGGAGGACTAACCGTTTCGGAATTCAAACGAGTTTCTATTGGATAATCAAATCTTGTTGATCAAACCTCTGCCTACAGGCAGAGGTTTGGTAATTTGAAAGGTCATATGCTTTTAGGCTGAAGAGCCTTAATGTCCGATCTACGGGTCAAGTATGTGTAGACCTCAACTACTTCTATCTTAATAATAATAGAAACTCAACCTATCACAGTTTATGCGTTAACACCGAATGCCGTAAAAGTGCTCCGCATTTGGTAATGATGGAGAAGGTAGTTAGCCTAGGATGTTACGTTACATTAGTTTAATTGAGTAATGGCGCATCGGAAATTAATACTCATGTAGTACATCTGAAGTAGTTCCGGTGTGACCTTACTGTTCTTTTAGTTCTCTTGGCTTTTAGAAGCTAGTTTAAATCCTTATCACACTCATTAAGGTTTCTTCTTAAAAGCCGATGTAAACGCATTTTTCAGATCTTCACCTGCCTTTTTCAAATTGGCCTCCACCTCATCTATTCTGTCTTGATGCTTATCTTTAAAATTTCCGAATTCCTCTTTTAGCTTTTCGCCACTCCTTTTTAGTTCATCAATACGGTCAGA
>JBCCIX010000402.1:0-4374 GCA_039028075.1 Bacteroidota bacterium
ACTTGATTGACTTTACTTTGAGCAGCTCTTGCTATCCCTTCCCCCACGCCACTTGCTCCATTGCAACAATCTTCTTCAATGATATCTTCTGCGGCCATTCCTGAGGGATCAGTAAATCGCAATGGATTATTATTTAGGAATGAATAAGGTGACATATCCGGAAACTGATCTGCTAGTAGGTCTAAAGAATTTGTCCTTACAATAAATGGATCATATCCCCTTGGTCCAAAGTCATACCATCTTAATTCAGGTAACCATTCCATAGCCTGGAACTTGTAGTTCTGTGATATAGACGCCGTTCTCTCAAACCTGTTGAACATAGCTCCGAAAGGGTAGTAGTCTGATGAACTTACTACATTGGTTTTGCCCTGATACACCGTGAAAGTCATCAAAATGCATGTTTACAGGAGCCGCATTTTCATTACTCAGATAGGCTAAAATATACCCTTCTTGATCTGCAATGATGTCATTGATTGTGATTTCTTCGTAATGGTGAGGGGCTGTTTGCAGTGCGGCTGTACTTACTTGTAAGAAGCCCGCACGCACGTAGTTCATCTCCTGATCAAAGAAGATGTAGTTCAAAAAGGCTCTCGGTGCGGTACTGCTATTGCCCTTGCCCGACATATCTATTCCGCTCAGTGCCTCGTCAAACACTCCAAACAGTCGCTCGCTTGTAGCGAGCGACTATTATTTTTCTTTTTTTGTTCAAGGGTCATTCTTATTCAGATCATATTTCATATTCGTCACTCGGCATAGCCGAGCGACTTTTGAGGGCTTTCCACTCAATATTATACATCCCTAAAGGTGGGATTAGGCGGTGGTTTTATGTAAGATCTTGGCTTACTCTGGAACGAATTGCTTCTGCCACAAAATTGTTAAGAGAGGTTTTCGCTTCCATAGCCAAGAGTGCTGCTTTTTGATGCAATGAAGCAGGTATACGAACGTTAAAACTACCCTTAAATGGCTTTTCAGGAGTTTTCCCTACATCCTTACAATCTGCCAGATAAACATCAACTGCTTCCTTAAAATCATCTTCAAGAAGCTTTCCAGTCTCTCCTTCATAAGAGATTAGCCCCCTGATCCCCAATACTTTTCCATAGAGTAAATTATCCTCTGAACTGTACTCTATGCTTCCTGTGTAACCTTTGTATTCCAGATATTTCATAATCCTAAAATTTCTTTCACTTGTCGCATTTGGTATTTCTTCATGATCCCACTTGGATGTGGCTTATGTAGCATGATTGGAACTCCTTCTGCATTTTCGAACTTCATCCTCGATCCAGATGTCTTTCCCTTTTTCACTTCTTCAAAACCAAAGTATCCAAGCAGCTTAACCATCTCATCAGTATGAAAGTCAGATGGCATACTCAAAAACCTAGCAATAAGTTTTTCTTTCTTAGACATAACTTAAAGTAACTATATTTAGTTACAATCTAACTATTATTTTCCTTTTTTTCAATAGCCATTCACATTCAGATCATATGTTATATTCGTCAGAGTTTTAATGTAAAAACCCTGCCGAAGCAAGGGTCTTTACTTAATCGATTTTTCTGAGATATTCTTCAACTATATCAAAACTTGAGAAGTAGGGATCTTCAAGGCATTTCTCGAAGTAAGCCTTAGCTTTCTCATAATCCTTCTCTACATGCTTGCCATAAAAGTATTGTTCCCCAAGAATGAAATTAGCATCAGTACTGCCTGCTTCTGAGGCGCTATCTAAAAGTTTAAATGCCTTATTTATATCCTGATAGTCAAGGTTTTTAACCCCCCCAACATAAGCAAAAGAGATAGACTTTTCATCAAGCAAAAAAGAGCCTAATTCAACTTTGCAAAACACATCTCCCATTTGAGAACATTGCTCTAAAGTCTTCACATAATCATAAAACTGCTTTTCTCGATAGTAATGTCTGGAAAGGCAAAACATTGCTTCTGTTGATCCACTTTCCACACCCTCTGTAAGGTACTGGAGACCAAGATCAACATTTTTTTCCCTTCTGACCCCTGTTAAATATTCGCAACCCAAAAACAATCTTGCGTTAAAATTTCCTTGTAAAACAAACTGTTCTAAAGCCTCATAAGCTTTTAATTGTTCTTTTTCAGGATAGTCTTCTGTAACCGTTTTAATGGCACTCTCAACAATAAAGGCTAATTTCGATGCCTGGCATCCACCTGTATTTATGAAACACAAAATGATCAATATTCTAAATATTCTCATCATAACAGTCCTGAAAGTGCATCTCGAACATTATTCGTCTGTTCAAGCAATTTTTTATTTCTAGATATTCTTCCTTTCAACCTCGAAGTATCTTTACCCTTAGCTTCTCTTCTCGCAAGTCGTTTTTCTTGTGAACCTATATGATTACTCAAAGATTTTGATTGTGAGTCTAATGAAGACACAATATTCTCTACAGATGCCCCTCTATCTATTAAAACTTGCGCATCAACAGGTTGATCACCTCCTGCCCACGGGTCAATCTGCTGGAATTTCCCATCAGCATCTTTAACTATAATTTCAAAGTGAAGGTGGGAAGTATGAGCATCTTTCTTTCCAAATCCAGAGCCTCCCATCTTACCTATCACTTGCCCTTCTGTTACTTGATCACCTTCTTCTACTGACACTTCATCCAAATGCATATATACTGTCTGTATGTTACCATTAGGGCCTTGTATCTTAACATAGGTTCCTGCCGAGTTTTTGTGCGTATTGAACTTACGAACCTCAATTACCTTGCCACCATGTGTTGATAAAATAGCAGCACCTCTATCTGTATCTCCGCCACCACTAAAGTTTAAGTCTATTCCTCGATGAGTATAGCTAGGTCTATATCCTATTCTTCTTTCACCAAAAACTCCGTCAGGTGTCGCTTTCCTAAAGCCACTCTTTATAAACCATTTCCTGATTGGCCATGGAATTGCTCCATCTGGATCGATATAGTTGACCGGGTTATTGTAGTTGTAATTGTATGGGCTCCATTCGTGCATTAAGTCACCAACTGGATCAATCTGAATCCATCTTGCAATTGAAGCATCATAATGCCTTGTCCCATATTGGTGCCATCCTGTATTACTATCCAATTCTTTTCCATTGAACTTGTAATTGTTAGGTGTTGAAGCGGTTCTTTGGTACGAACCGAAAATCAAACCGAAAGGGTAGTAGTCCTGCGTACTCACCACATTCGTTTTCCCATGATACACCATAAAATCATCAAAGTGAACATTCACCGCCTCTTGATTCTCATTTGAGAGATAAGCCAAAATGTAGCCTTCTCTATCTGCTACAATATCATTCAGTGAGATCGTCTCATATACTCCAACCCTTTGTGCTGCGGTGGTGATCTTCAAAAAACCCGCTCGCACATAGTTCATCTCCTGATCAAAGAAGATGTAGTTCAAGAACGCTCTCGGTGCGGTACTGCTATTGCCCTTGCCCGACATATCTATTCCGCTCAGTGCTTCATCAAACACTCCAAACAGTCGCTCGCGTGTAGCGAGCGACTATTATTTTTCTTTTTTTTGTTCAATAGTCATTATCATTCAGATCATATGTTATATTCATCACTCGGCACAGCCCAGCGACTGTTGAGGAGTACTTTATAGCAAAACTTCATTCAGTTACCGATAATAGCTATACAGTTCATACTTGCAAAAGTTGTATCAATACTTCTTTCGTCCATCTTATAGTCAATCTTAGCATGAAAAAACCAACAGTACTCTTCTATGTGATCTTTTTCTAAATAATCAATCTTAGCAATAAATTCTACATATGCGGTATCATCAATAACGTTTGCAGTTTGAGTAAGGAAGGGGAAAAAACCGTTTCTCCATCTACGTTCGTTTCATATGTCAATGAGTAATAGTCTTTGATTCCATTTTTTCTTGCTTCTTCAAATAAGTAGCTATTTTCAAAAAAAACTTTAGCTTTAAATATCTGTCCGTTTTTAATCGTATCATAATTATTCAAGACTGTAGGTGTAATAAAGCCTGCTTCTTCTGACTCCGCCTCATTCCTGGAAACACTACATCCAAAATAAATTATCAGAATTATTAGATTAATAAAATACTTCATTCTTTATCTTATTTTGCTATTCTCAGATTTCCTATTTTGTTGCCTTCACTAGCTATTGGGGTGACAATTAAAAATCCATCACTTTTTGATGTTTTGACACTATCAACTCTGAATAAGTTTCCATATCTATCTCTTGTAACTGTACTTTGACTGACCGTATCTGGATAAGGTTTCGATTCTAATCCTCTTTTCATATCTTCAATTTCCTTCTCCACTTTCTGTACTTTTTCGATTGCATCCTTTGAGTCCTTCATCTTATCCTTCCAATCCTTTGGTTTGGTTTTTTCTCTCGCAAATGGCCTTGTTAT
>JBCCIX010000403.1:0-4365 GCA_039028075.1 Bacteroidota bacterium
GTGTCCACTACCGCCGACCTTTTCAAATGGAGTCAGGCGCTAGAATCTAATGTCCTTCTGCCTCAGGAAATATTAGATAAAGCATATGTGCCCAGAGCGGCTTATACCGACTGGGATGGTGATTATGGCTACGGATGGATGCTGGATAACTACATGTTCAAGGCCTCAAAAAAACATGAGATAAGGTATCATCCTGGAACGGACTTTGGGTATTACACTATGTTCCTGAAACAACCTGACGAAGGTATAACTATTATTCTTCTGTCCAACACGGGAGATTTTCCTCGTTTTGAGATCACGGATTTAATTTTGAATGAGTTGAATTAAGAAGTTTCAGTTTACTCGATTTTCAGCGCACCAATAGAGTTTCAGAAGCTGTTTTTAACGTTTGTGGGCTAACGTTAAAAAGCCCAATGCTCAGCAATATAAACGCACCTAAAAGAACGGTACCCAATTTAAAATCTACTTTTACGGTCATAAAATCCAGCTAGAAGTTGTTGAACAAATAGGCCATGAGGGCGGCCATTAATATGGCTATCACCAACAGCTTGAGAAACTCTTTGGAAAGTAGGAAGGTCATACTCACACTGCTGTCATGAAGTATTTTTTGTGATCCTGCCTTCCTTCGTTCTTCACTCGGCTGTATGAACGACGATACGTGGTAAACTCACACCCGGCTGCCAATACTTTTGAGTAACGTAAGACGTTTTTAGATAGAGTTGCCTTGGTAAAGCGTCGAAGGATCATTATAATCCGTACTTGGCTCTAGCTGCGGCTATCACTCATTCTTCAAAGCTTCCACGGGATTTGATGCCGCCGCTTTAAACGTTTGAGTTCCGATGGTCAGGAGTCCAATAATCAAAAGCACTAATGATCCTAGTAGTAGGGTTCCGGCACCAAAAGCTACCCTGGTGGCCATAAAGTCCAGCCAAAAATTATTAAATAGATAGGCCAAAGGAGCAGCTACGGCTATGGCTATGAGTAAAAGCTGTAAAAACTCTTTTGACAGTAAAAAAGCCAGGTTATAATTACCCGCTCCCAGGACCTTACGTATACCTACTTCCCTGGTTCTTCGTTCTGCGGAATAGATGACGATACCCAGCAATCCCAGCGAGGCAATAGTGATAGCCATAAAGGCTATAAAGCTGACTATGCTTAGAATATCAAAAATACCTTGATTATTGCTCGCCAGATTATCTTCGTAAAACTCATAGGTGAAAGGGTGAATCGGGTCGATGGATTTCCACGCTTGTTCTATATCAGCGACTATATGAGCGCGACGAGCAGCGCTGATTGAAATAGTAGCCGTTGTAAATAGTTCCGGTGCATTTCTGATGAGTACCGGACCGGTGGCACGACCATTGAATAGCAGGTGGAAGGTAAAGTCTTCAATGACCGCGGAAACCGTTAAAGACTTTTTATGGGTTGTTTCAAATGACTGCCCAATTATCTCACTAGGTACATCATAACCCAATGCCTCTACGGCTGAGCGATTAATAATCATGGTGTTACCGTCATTGATTTCCGACTTAGGGATTTCTCCGGCTACTATCTCAAAGTCGAGTACATTTATAAAATTCAGTGATGCGCTTATGGCGATTACCGAAATGGTCTCTTCACTTTCGGCTTTTTCGAAAGCGATAATTTCCGTTCGTCCGGTTGAGGGCAGATAATCACAACCCGATACGTCGTTGACTCCGGGTATTTCCAAAAGCGTATTCTTTACTTTTTGAAAAGCATTACTCTGTAAGTTGATATTCAAGATATTTTGCGTTTGAAAGCCATAATCGTAGCTCATGAAATGCTTGAATTGGTTGTAGATGACAATTGAAGTGATTATAAAAATGAGCGAGGTGGCAAATTGGGACACCGTGAGTACCTTTCTCAAGTTAAGTTTACCCTTCCTCACTGAGTTCAACCCTTTAATGGCAGTTACCGGTTGCTGTTTTGACAGTTGTAATGCCGGAAAAACGCCGGCGATCAGTCCTAATAGGATAGAAAAGACCACGAAAATGAGGTACACGTACAAATTGGTGGTGAGCTCAAAATTAAGGTACTTATTCACCCATAATCCCATAAAAGCGGACTTCACAAAATAAAGAATGACATTGGCAAGAACCAATGCCAAAAGGGCGGTTATAACGGACTCACTCAGAAACTGGAGCAGTAAGTCCTTTCTACGGGCTCCTGTTACCTTACGTATTCCTATTTCTTTCGATCGGGTAATGGCCCTCGCTACAGAAAGGTTAGTGTAATTAAGACAAGCTAAAACAAGTACAATCAGCGCCATGAAGCCTAAAATGTAGTAGATAATCAATGGAAGGCTAATCGATGGTGTATTATTTAAAAGAGGACCTGGTCGAAAGTCTAATATCGATTGAGGAATAAGATAAGAAACTTTCATGTCATCTAAATCGCTGAATTTGGATTTGGAAATTTCAGCTAGCGCAGTGGAAAGATCTTCTTCTGATGAGCTTGGATTTAACAGTACATAATTGTAGGTCTGATAATAATTACTCCAATTTTCAGACACATCTGCTACTTTTTCTTGTTGGTATAAACTATTTAAAGAAGAGCTGGAAATCAACACATCAAATTTCAGATGCGTTTTATACTTCTTAATAGGTATGACTCCGGTAATAGTGTAGTTCCCCCAGGCATCTGGATTACCACTGTCGTCACTATAAAAATCCAACCCTCGATGCGTGAATTCAACGATTTTACCCAAAGGATTGATATTCCCGAAAAGTTTTTGGCTCACCTCTTCGCTAATGATCATTGAATTTGGATTGATCAAGGCCGTAGCTGGGTTTCCCTTGGAAAGATCGTAGCTAAACACGTTAAAAAATTCAGGATCAGCGAAATACCCGATCATTTCCGAGAAGTTTTGTTCGAAAACAGCATCTCCACCTACGCCTCTTCTTAAAGTAGTAGTACGCTCCGCCAGGGAGTAATTCTCATCAAGGTATTGCGCCGTGGAGAAAGGTGAAGTAGCTGCAGTTATATTTCCGTCCGTATGGGCGGTTAGAATGCGATAGATCCTGTCTTTCTGGACATGAAATCCATCATATTGGTGCTGATCGGCCAACATCAGAATAATGAGTAGACAAACGGACATCGCTACCGCCAATCCAAAAATATTTATAAATGAAAATAGCTTGTATTTCAGCAAATTTCTGAAACTAACTTTTGCATAATTCTTGATCATCATGGTGTTGTTATAGTTGTTCATATTGAGTTTTCTGACTACGGAAGGGCGAATGAGAAAAATAATCTCCTTAATATAGAGTCGCCTTGCATTGAAAGCACCTTTAGTTTTATGGTTATAGTAATAGGTTTCTTCTAAATCCCCTTGAAGTTCTTCTAGTAGTTGGGCATCGCAGAACCATATTAATAACCTCGTAAAAAACCGGGGAGGGTACGGGGTATTATCAATTCCATCAGCCAAAATTGAAAGAAGGTTTTATTTCGCTCCTGAAAGCTTCTCTCACGTATTTAGCCTCACCTAAAGCATTTTGACCCGCGGCTGTAACTGAATATAGTCTTTTTCTTCGGCCGCCTCGCTCTTTAGTAGCCGCTCCAAATGCTGATTTCAAGAAACCCTTTTCCTCCAGACGGCTTAGCGCCGAGTGTAGAGCGCCCCGAGTGATATCTCGGCCCGCCACAGCTTTAATTTTTTGCTGTATGGATACGCCATAGGCCTCTTCGTCTAACGCTAAAATGGCTAGTAAAACCAGCTCCTGGAATTCACCCAGAAAAGTACCTTTCATAGGTATGGGTTTAGCTTTTAATGGTCAAATGGAATTTGAGATAAACATTCATCAACCGATAAGGTATAAATTCGGTCTCGAAGGTTTATGCTCATTTCACATTTGTTTTTTTTTTGAATACCTAATAATACGGATATAATTCGTAAATGAATACAATAATCAAAAAAGAATTATTAGCTTCTCTAATATTCTTATCAGGTACATGCTTAGATGTACCTGAGTCAGTCACTTCTTAAGCTCTTGATAGGGTTGCTTGTAGCCGCGCTAATGGTCTGAGAGCTGATCGTTAATAATGCAATTAGAATGATAGTCAAGGCCGCCAGTATAAAAGTGCCTGCACTTAAGTCTATTCTATAGGCAAAGGTCTGAAGCCACCAATTCATAGAGTACCAGGCCATAGGACTAAATAAAAGGATGGAAATGAAAATGGGCCTAAGAGAAGACAAGCTTAGTAACTTGGTTATCGTGAGCACCGAACCTCCGAATACCTTTCTAATTCCAATTTCTTTAATACGAGCTTCTGCCATGAAGGTAGCCAGTCCGAAAAGTCCCAGGCAAGCAATGAAAATGGCTAGTGAGCTAAAGATAGCGGTCA
>JBCCIX010000404.1:0-4332 GCA_039028075.1 Bacteroidota bacterium
CATCGTAGACCATAAAAACCCAGTCAGCGCCAGGCACTTTCTTTTCGGTCATTCTATTGCGGCCGTCGTAGTTGTATTGGAAAGCCCATCGGGCTAAGAGCGTAGGGCTTGGGGTGTAAGGAAAGCTGGTCCCGATAGCTATCGGAACCATTTCCTTCACGGCCTCCGGAGGCAACACGTATCTCAAGTTACCAAAGTCATCGTATACGTAGTAGGTATCGGCCCATTCTCCCAGAGTGTAATTGGTCATATTGGGGCTTTCTACCACCTGAACGCGTTTGAGTACCGTTTGCCCCAGCTTGTTGACAAACTCAATCACCGCATGGCCTTCTTCGTCCGTGGTTGTAGTTCGAAATAACTCCCCATTTAGATAATAACCCAATAATGAAATCTTATTTTCTGAATCAAACTCAAATAAATTAACTTTATCTTCTGTTATATTCGATGTATACGAGTATTTTATTTCTCTATTTGCTTCATACCATACTTGTCCTGCAGCACGGCTAGAAATAGCCAAACTTCTAGGAGAACTCTCAAGCTTCGTAGTTGCATAGGGTATTGCGTCATTCACACCTTCGAGTTGGTTTAGGTAGTAATCCTTTTGATCTATTTGTGCTTGTTCATTAAAACTACCTTCATTAACTGCAGGATATGGCAAATGCTGTATCGGCTGTCTGCCGAATTGATCATTTTCAACTATAGACACCATTTTTGGTAAGGCGGTGTTGAGCGGCTCATAGTCTGTTACTTCTTGAATTGGTCTACCTATTCCGTCATAGTAAATAGTCTGTTTCGAATGTTCACCAATATTGAGACCCGTGATAGTATTGATATTTGGTTGTCTAATCTCGTACACAGAAATGTAATTGTTCGCAGCCAATGGATCCGTAGGAAGCACTATAATTTCTAGATTATCCTCACCAATACATTGAGCTTCATTTTCATAAGAATAGATGGCATCATACCTTCCAGGTACAAGATCCAAAGTATTTATCGTTGTCTCATTAATTGCGGTAAAATCACCTGACCATACGCCTCCGGCAGGTGACATACCGCTCAACACCAACTGTTCAGTGCCTTCGATAATGTACATATTTTCTCCTGCCTCTACGACCGGAGGCTCTGATAGTTCAGCCACTTCAAAATAAACCGTATCACTCGCAATGAAATCCAATGTGGGTTGAAGAAATAATACGCGTGCATAGTAGTCACCGCCTTCAGAGATTTGCCACGATCGATTTTCTTCAAGAGCTGTAATTTTCTCGTGTTCACTATTATAAATTTCATAAATTTCCCAATCAGCAGTTGACCCTCCCGCTACGTTCAAAAGCCACAGCTTCGCTGATTCGCAAACATATTGTATGACAGGAGTATCAGGAGTGTAGGTTATTGTGATGGTTTTTTCATCGGAAACAACACAACTATTACCCTCCTGGTATTGATAGGTTACCGCATACTCACCAGGTTTAGTGACCTCTAAAGTACCATTAGACACATTATCACCTAGCCACTGTCCACCCGTTGGCAAAGCTCCTGAAAGTGCTAAATATCCATCATTAAGCTGATGTATTACGTCTGACCCTGCATCTACGTCTGGGTAATAGTGCAACTGATCAACCAAAACCTCAATAGAATCTTGCGTACAAAATTCTCCGTTAAAAATTATATTATCTTTCACCATAGTATAAATCCCATTTTCAGTGATATTCCAGTTAAAGGGTCCTTGTCCTGTCGTCAATGGAATCAAGTTCCAAAAGGAATCATAAAGCTTGTAGGAGGTGGCGTCATTCAAGAATGGATTTAAAAAACTGATTTGAGCCAGTTCGCAATTCTCATAAAACACATCTCCTGAAAGGTAGGTTGCTTCAAGAACCTCCACAGTCACTTCTCTTTGCTGTATATTCCAACATCCATTACTGTTCAAAGCCCTAAGATAAATGGTCGTGTCACTCGAAAAATAATAGCTTGAGGCATCATTATCCAAAAAAGTATCATTAGGTGTTGATTGCCAATAATAACTGACATCCATAGTATTATCCGGTGTTTTTACTTCTGTCCGACCACAACTACGAATAATATCTCCATCAATTTCATGAATCAACGGTACTTCGGGTATTTCATTAACGGTAACAGACAAGCCGGAACTAACGGCGCTCCATAAACTACCTCCAATACGTCTTGCCCTAAGGTAATAAGTTCCCCCATCATCAACTGCTAACGTTGTATCATTGCCCAAGGTGGTGGTGGCAGTATTAGAGTTTTGCCAGTACCATTCTACTCCGTTAGGTGGCGTATTATTCCTTTGGAGTATGCTTTGCCCGCAAAACGAACTGGAGACAGTAGGAGCAGTTGGGACAGGTGGCACCATGTCTAAGATAGTTACTCCAAAAAGTGGTGTAAGACTCCCGTCGGCGAAAGATAGAGAAATATTTCCTTGACCTACTTGATTCCACTTAACGGTAAAATTGTGCATTACTAACGGTAGGAACGGTGGGAAGAGATCTGGCGAAATAGTGATATAGGAATTTAGTAAAACACCCTCATCACTTACATGAATCTCTGGTGCAGGTCCGATATCGCTAAATGACGGGTACGAATAAAGAGCTTCTTCTCCTACATTGACAACGGAAGGACCTGAAAAACCCGAAGAACCTCCACCTGGAACGCCCAAATTTTGGGCATACATTAAGCCTGTGGAAAAAATCAATAAATATGTAAAAGCGGCAATGAATGCAACTGCCCGTTGCGATCCACTCTGATGATTATCTTCAATATCTTTACTTTTATCAACAAAGTCCAACATAATTTTAGTTTTGAAGTTGATATTCGATATGCCTCAAAAGATTCTCATCGTTATCCCAACTATTAATCAAGCGCCCATAGCCGTCATAATCATACCTTGTATTCAAGCCATTAGCATCTTGCTTACTAGTAATTCCAATTCCCACTTTATGGCTGTAAGTAGTAATCTCAGCATCAATTAAACTACCGGCCTGCCTTAACTTATCCAATTCAGCCTGAAGTTCCCCAGCGTTATGGGAAAGCTGATCAAGGATGCCCTGATTTATCAACCCTACAACGTCCGGATAAGCGGCGTTAATGATCTTAGCCACAGGAAGCAGATTGTTGTAGCCCCAAAGATAAGTGATGTGCTGATCCCCACGTCGTGATAGCCATGTCGGCATACCGAGCCTATTATATTTCAAATAGGTCTGTTCCTTAATCAAATTATTATCACCAACTGCCTGATAAATCTCTTTTATTTCTACGAGACCGTCAGGGAAACTATCATATTTATACTTTGTAACGTTAAGCGGTTTACAATTCAGGTCATTAGACGCTTGGAGAATACACTCTTCTACCATCACTAATTCGTTAACCCTGTTCAAATCAATTAACTGTTGATTTGCAGGGATTGTAATATCATCATTAGGATAATAATAGGAGGTATAATAATCTACCGCAATACCTCCCCTAGTTATACTATTTCTTTTCTCTTTAAGTTGAAAGTTCATCGGATTGTACACGTAGTAGTTTTTTGTACTGAACGATGATGTCAAATTATTTTCATAATTAAACTCAGTTTGCCTGGAATAAGTAAGTTTTGCCCAACCTGCCCTCAAATCATTCGCATTGGTGACGCCCCCGGTTACATGAACTGGATAGGAAGTCCCACAGTTGGAAGGCGCCGCAAAAGAGCGAGGATCTCCATTGTTATCTATTGGCAATCTATCTCCTTCCGGGCTCCTGTTTACATATTGACTATAAGAGTCATAAAAGCGCTTCCATTCACAAATACCAGAGTCTACGATTTTTAAATATGTAGCCACAATATCTACCATAAACTCATACCTGTTTTCTGTTTCAGAAACAATTTTTGACGCTTGGTCGTATACCCTTTTCATAGTTAAGAGGCCTAATTTATAACTCCTATTTTCTGACGGTATAAATGGGTAACCCGTAGTTCCTGATAAGCTTGGATAATCCTTGGGGCTAGTATACAAATAATCAGTAAATCCATTACCTGATTCTTTTTCTCTCACTCTGGCATAGCTCACATAGCCGCCACGCAACAATTCTGCACGGACACCCTCGTGCGTTACCTGCCAGCTAATGTCAACCACTCCCAAATCAGACGTGCCACCATTCTGGCCTTGTGTCCATAAAAAGTCTGAACTTTCAATTGAATACGTGTTTTCAAGTTGACCCAGTTTACCATCAACAACGCCGGAAGACCTGTCCACTTGATTAGGGTCTGCATAACTGTATGTTTTCTTTCTCAGAGGTTTATGTAGCCCACTTTCGTAATATGAAATACTTTTAATTCTATAA
>JBCCIX010000405.1:0-4320 GCA_039028075.1 Bacteroidota bacterium
GACGGCATGAATCTGGTCTGTAAAGAATACGTAGCCAGCAGACTCGATAAGAAAGGAGTGCTTATATTAAGTGAGATGGCGGGCGCTTCGAAAGAGTTGTCGGAGGCAATCATTGTCAATCCCAATGATAAACACCAGGTACGCGATGCGATCAAAAGAGCCTTGGAAATGACGGAAGAAGAACAAGTGCGCCACATGGAAATTATGCAAGCCTCTTTAAAAAAATACAACATCCATCACTGGGTTAATTTGTTTATGGAAAGATTGCATGATGTGTTTGATAAGCAACAAAAAATGACGACCAAGGTGCTTGATCAGGCAACTCAAAAGAAATTGATAAAAGACTATACAAAAAGTAAGAATCGTCTTTTATTTCTGGATTACGACGGTACCTTATCACCTTTTACGCCAGACCCCAAAGAAGCAGGTCCTGATAAAGAACTTCATGAAATCATTGATTTGCTCACGGCGCAAGAGCACACCTCGGTAGTGGTCATTAGTGGTCGCGATAAAAATACATTAAGTGACTGGTTAGGAGGCCACAAACTCGAATTTGTAGCTGAACATGGTGTCTGGATCAAGAAGCATAATGAGGAATGGACCACCAGTGATACCCTGGACAATAGTTGGAAGGAAGATATTCGTCCCGTGCTGGATATCTACGTCAACAAGACTCCTGGTTCTTTTATCGAAGAAAAAGACTACTCACTGGTTTGGCATTATCGCAAAGTGGAAACGGGCCTCGGCGAGCTGAGATCAAGAGAGATCATAAGTCATTTAAAATACCTTGCGGTTAATATGAACCTGCAGGTGTTAGAGGGTAACATGGTCGTGGAGATTAAGAATTTAGAGGTAAACAAGGGGAAGGCTGCAGGGCGTTGGCTCAACGAAGTAAAGCCCGACTTTGTGTTGGCAGTTGGAGACGATGCTACGGATGAGGATACCTTTAAGGTTATGCCGGAATCTGCCTACACCATTAAAGTAGGAGACATTCATTCAGCGGCAAAGTTCAGCATACAGGACCCGGATGCGGTCAGAAAACTATTGAAACAGCTCAAATAAAATTCGGGAGGTCGAGCTTCTTATTAATTCTGTAAGCGGCATTGACCAGCCCGACGTGGCTGTATGCTTGAGGAAAATTACCCCACATACTGCCGTTAGAGGCATCTACATCTTCGCTAAGTAAGCCTAAGTGGTTGCCGTAGCCAATTAAATTTTCAAAAGTGGCAATGGCTTCGTCAATGCGACCTACGCAAGTGAGTGCTTCCACATACCAAAAAGCACAAATTAGAAAAGTGGTCTCAGGAGCACCAAAATCATCTTTGTGTTTATAGCGGTAAAATAAACCCTCCTTCGACTTTAGGTCTTTTTCAAGAGTGGCCAGATGATCTTTGGTTTTTTGAGCGTTGTGATCCAAGTAATTCATCATGATTAATTGAAGATCACTCGCATCTAGATTCGGAGTGCCGATGGCTTGGGTATAGACTTTTCTCTTAGGGTCATAACAGGCCTCGATTTTGGCGGAAGATTCTTTCATCAGACGATCTGCTAACTTGTAGATCTTCTCATTATTAAAAGTCTTGCCAATTTTCCGTGCAGCTGCGGCTCCGGCCCAGTGAAAAAGATAGGTATACGAATGGAACTGACTTAGCGTTCTGAATTCCCAAAGTCCCGCATCGGGCTCCTCCATAAGATCATCTATTTTCTTCAGTACATTATAGATCAAGTGCAAGGAGTCATACCGTTCGCTGTTAATAAACCTGCTATCTACAAAAAGTGGTAAAAGAGCCAGAAGAATTTGGCCATAAACATCATTTTGAATATGTGTATAGGCCTGATTGCCCACACGTACCGGTGTATTACCTAAATAACCTTCTAGATCGAGAATATTCTCTTTGAGTTGGGCCTCACCGGTGATGCTGTATAGCGGTTGGAATCTATCTTTTGACTCTACGCTTATGTTTACAATGTAGTTAAAGTACTTCTCCAATTCTTCGAAGTGACCAATGTTATTGAAAGCGGTTAAAGTGTAATACGTATCACGCATCCAACAGAAGCGATAGTCCCAATTTCGGGTACTCCCGGGTGATTCGGGCAAACTGGTGGTACCTGCGGCAATGATTGCGCCGGTATCTTCATATTGATGGATTTTAAGGGCAAGTGCCGATCGATTAATATTCGCTTGATGAAACGTACTCACGCTCATATTTTTCACCCATCCGCGCCAATACTTTTTTGTATTGGTTAAAAATTCTTCGCAAGTAGTAGATAAAGCGGCTTCCAGCGGAGCGCCATACGTAAGAACTATGTATTTAGTTTCGTTCAGTACGATAGGGTGGCCGGAAACTACGTAGGATAACGAAAAGTTAGTGGTCATTCTCAAATCCTTTTCAAGGCCGAGGTATTCAATATGATTGCTCGCTTCATATTGGGCGGGCTTAAGCTTCCCATAATTTCCGACCGGGCTACACTTGACATTAACCCGGGGAGTTCCCTCCAGAGGCTGGATCTTTCTCACCAGCATCAAAGGTTTAAAATAGCGATCGTACTGATGGAATCTGGGCGCAAAATCTGTGATCCTATACTTTCCTTCAGCACAGGTTATTTCTGTGCATAAAATGTTTGTATTCTCCAGGTAAAACTGATTACTTTCTTTAATTTCTCCGTTGGGCTTAACTGAAAACTCTCCGCCTTGCGCTTTATCGAGCATCCCGCCGAAAATAAAGCTGCTATCAAAGCGCGGCCAGCACATCCATTCAATGTTGGAATTTTTATGAATGTGTGCTTGATAAGAGCAATTGCCGATCAGGCCGTAGTCGTAGCTATGTCTTGCCATATTTATGATATGTGGTTGAAGTGATCAACGATTAAACTTGCTGCACCCAGTATGGGAGCGCTTTGATTGCCTAAACCACTGGGTAATACTTTTACTTTCCCTCGATATATAGGCATTAAATTCATTTCAAGATGCCTGCGGGTAGGTTCAAAAATAAGTTCACCGGCCTGCGCTAGCCCGCCAAAAAGAAAAATGGTTTCCGGGTCAGTATGTGCCACGGTATCCGCCAGCTTAGCGCCCAGAACTTGTCCGGTATATTCGAAGGCTTTGATAGCTACCTTATCACCACGATCCGCACACTCTGAAATTTTGGTGGTGGACAAATCGTGAAAGCTTATTCCCCGCAGTTCGCTATCGTCCATTTCATCTGCCAACATTTTGTATACCGTTCTTTTAATGCCTGTAGCGGAAACATAGGTTTCCAAACATCCTCGTCTTCCACACCCACATAACCGTCCATTCGGGTTTACAATTACATGGCCTATTTCAGCGGCAAACCCATCATGCCCGTGAACTAATTTGCCGCCACAAACTATGCCACTGCCTAATCCGGTGCCCAGCGTAATGACAATAAAATCTTTTAGGTTTTTTGCATTTCCGTAAACCATTTCGCCCACGGCTGCGGCGTTAGCATCATTGGTAACGATGGTAGGGACATCAAAATGCGATTGAATGGTTTCCACTAGCGGTACTACACCTTTCCATTCCAGATTTGGCGCATGTTCGATAGTGCCACGATAGTAGTTTGCATTGGGTGCGCCAATACCCACGCCAATAATCTCTGCCTCAGGGGCGCATTCGGCCTGTCCTGACTGAATAGCATTGGCTAGGGTGGCCACGTAATCGGAAAATGAGCCGTTTCCCTTTGTCTTTAGTTTACTTTGAAAGACCACGTTGCCATCAAAATCTGTAAGGCCGAATTTGGTGTTTGTACCTCCAATATCTATTCCTACAATTAATTTTTGCATTGCCACTATTTCTTAAGGTGATATTTAACCAAACCTTCTATCGGTTCTTTCATAATGACTCCAACTTGAATATCAAGCTGTTTGGCTACTTTCCTTAAGACCTCTTCAAAGTAAAAAGCTATAGATCCGGTAAAGTGGGTTTTTACGTTTCGATGTTGATGAAAAGGTAATACAAAAGTCTCTAAAAATAACTTCATACCGTTACTCACCATTTCAGCGATAAAACTGTGATTTTTATGGGCTTGAATAAAGGTCATAAAAGAGGCGAGGTATACATTGGCGTAAGGTTGCATGTATATCCTTTCCAGGATATCTTCCTTTGTGAGTTTATACGCTGCATCAAAAGCCTTGGAAAGGTCTTCCGGCAATCTATGATGCAAGTAGGCTGAAAGTAGCATTTTCCCGTAATACGAGCCACCACCTTCATCACCTAGTACGTAATCCAATGCCGGTACTTCCTGACGTACTATGTCACCATCGAAATAACATGAATTAGAACCGGTACCCAAGATGCAC
>JBCCIX010000406.1:0-4320 GCA_039028075.1 Bacteroidota bacterium
GTGAGTATAAAATTTTTCATATTAGGTTGATTAGTTTTTAATCATGGTAAGTAGGTTCAAGTGTGTGTCAAAAACGGCTTGGTAGGTACCGTATTTGGTTTCGTCAAATACGAAACTTGCGCCTCCATTGGGTACCGCAAGGTTCGGATCGGTGCCATCGTCAAATCTCCAAAAAGGGCTCCATCCGCTCAGGTTGGCACCAAGGATAAAGCCGTTATTACCGTCCCCAACCGGGTCAAAATCAAACAATTCTACCGTTCCTGAGAATCTGTAGGGATTGCTGGGATCGACGGTCAACTCTTTACCGCTACCGAACCACCAGCAGGCTTCGGAGCCATCGGCATTGCTCTCGCAGGTGGACGAACCGTCTACGGTTACCCCTGTACCCATAAAGATAATGAGGTCGAATGTAGGATCGTCAGGTATATAACTCTCTACCGTGTAGGTAAGATTGCGTGTGTCAATTGCTATTTGATAATAGCCTACTTCACCTAAAACCAAAGGTGAAACCGCGGCACTACTGGCAGCTAATAAGTTTCCTTCCCCATCGGCACCTAGCGTCAATGCCCCGAACGTCTCTTTACTGGACACAAATCTAACCGCTGTGTTTTCTACGCTATTGTAGTAATTCACCTGAAATACTTTCCCGACACTATCCGCTTGGGCGAATCCATTAGCGAGCAGCGGCACACCCATCACGTCAGAAACAAGTTCCGCATCACTGTCAACATCCGCGAGGAACATGCTTTCAAAGGGCTCAAATGCAGGAATACTTACTAAAGTAGAAGACGTGTTACCGGCTACATCTGTCACCTCAATAGTAAAGTCGTATACACCTTCTTTTTGAATATTTAGGGACTGGGTATAGGTATATTTATTTGAGCCTATATCAATTTTCTCACTAAAATTAGTTCCTGTGATAGTAAATGTAGCAAGCTCCATATCATCCTCAACCGCAATCTCAAGTGTCACATCGTCCCCGTCTCCAAGAAATGTTACGCCAACCGGGGTGTTATCAGCTAAAGTTGGTGCTGTCACATCCTGATCAAGGGTTACTGTAATAGGGAACTCTGTCATCACACCGTTTACGTTAGTAGTAGATAAAATTAAACTATGAGTACTACCTGCAACTGCATTCGCAGGAACTGCTACGGCACTTGAGTAGTCATAGGCGGTTTCTCCATTAGAGAGTGCCTCAGATTGAGCCAGATCCCACGCCTGATATGTAAGATCTACTGTTTGAAGACCTACAGGGTCAGTAATACGAGCATTTACAGTTAAGGTTCCACCTGGAAGTGTACTTAATGCAGTACTTCCATTAACAAGGGGCTGAGAAGCTGGGAAATCAAAATCTTCTTCTCCACATCCAACCAGGAGTAGCAAAATGCAAATGCCTGAAAAAAGAGAGGTTCTAAATATGGTTTTCATGACTAGTAAAGTTTCTATGGATTATTGGGGTAGTAGTTTTGCTTGATTCAAATGCGTATCGAATTCGAACCGATACGTACCGTATCTCTCAGCAGAGAAAATATAATTACCGCCATCATTCGGAACCGTAAATTCTGGCTCTAAGTCTAGTACATCACCCTGGTCAAACCTCCAGAAAGGAGACCACCCGTCCGGATTTGCACCGAGTATAAACCCATTATTGCCATCCCCTACCGGGTCATGATCAAATAGCTCCACCGTAGCGGTGAACAAATACGGGTTGGAGGCATCGCCTGTGAGTGGTTTTCCACTTGCAAAATTCCAACACGTCTCGGAGGCATCGTTGTTATTCACACATGTTGACTCTCCATTAACCCGAACACCCGTCCCCATCAAATAGATCTGGTCAAAAGGTGTGTCTGAGGGTGTGTAAGTCTCCATAGTGTAAGTCAGGCTTGAAAGGTTAATGATTACCCTGTAGTATCCGACATCGGGTAAGATAATCGGAGCTACCGAATTATCAGTTCCAATCACAAGTTCTCCTTCACTTGCCCCCGCACCGAAAGAGAATGGTGCAAATGAAGCTTTCTGCGGGATAAATCTGATCTCCGTATTTGCAGCCGAATTATAATAAAGAGCTTCAAAAATTACACCTGCGCTATCAGGATCCGTGAAACCGTTAATCCTAATGGGTACCCCGAATGCATCGGTAATTAGCTCATTATCGGTACCCACATCCGCCAAATACATTTTCTCAAACTTGAGGGACTCCTCAATATTTACCGATAAATTGGAGGTTGTGATATTCCCGGAATTATCGGTTGCGATAATTGTTAAGTCAAAGGATCCGGCAAATGAAAAATCAATTTCCTGATCGAAAGTAAAGCTAGTTGAGTTTATGCTGGCCAGCTCGTTAAAACCTAAACCTATGATTTCAATGGTTTCAAGTTGATTATTGTCAGTGATCTCGAAGGACAGATTAAATTCGGGTCCGGAACCAAGAATGTAAGTTCCACCATCATTCGGAGAGGCAACCGCAATTTGAGGAAGCTGATTATCCTTAGATAAAGTTATTGTAACTTCTTCCGTACTTGAGTCGCCACCTGCACTGGTAACCTCAATTCCTATACCATGGGTGCTTCCTTCTTCTTCAGAATCGGGCACCTTAAAAGAATAGCTTAACTCATACTGAGTTATGCCTTCGTCCAATGTTATTAGTTTGTCTAAATTCCAACTTTCATACGTCAATCTGATCGATCTGATACCAGCAGGGTCAGAGATTAACCCTGTCATCGTAAACGTTTCACCAGGAAGACCTGTAACCATACTTTGAAGCTCCAGCAAAGGTTCTGAGGACACCGTAGGCTCATCTTCATCGCATGACATAGAAATTAAGAAGATGAGCAAAAAAATAATTCTTGATGTTTTAAATTGAACTAACATAGATTATTTGTTTAATTTTTTGCCTAATTTTTTACTTAAACAATGCACAAAATATTTTACGTTATTTTAATTATGAAGTAGATAATATTGAATTTTGGCATTTTTAAGTACTATGGACCAACCAAATCTATAAATATGTTAATTTTAGGACATGGACATAAAATAAGATCATATGGACGATTATTCAGAATTGGTGTCTATTAAATTATGAGTGGCAAGCATCTAAGGAGTGGATTCAAGGGTGAAAAGATGATTGTAGTTCCCCCGGGTATCGCAGAAAAATACAGCACTCAGGAACTTGTAAGTAACCTCTATCTCACGGACATAGGTTTTTTCCCTAAAGCACTTAATCACTACAGAAATCGTGCTTCAGGTTGTCTAGAATATATTCTGATCTATTGCCTGGAAGGTCGCGGGCAAATTAAAATACGAAACAAGAAATATAAGCTTGAACCCAATACATTTTGTATCATAGAAAAAGATCGACCGCATCGCTATGCCTCGGATAACAAAGATCCATGGAGTATTTATTGGATTCATTTTAAAGGTACTAGTGCTCCTTATTTGTATAAAAAATTTGAGGATCAGAATAAAGGAAAACCTATTTTCATCCCTTTTAATCGAAATAAAATCTCAGAGTTTGAGTACCTGCTAGACCTTTTTAAAATGGGGTACACGAATCAGATTTTTGAATATTCCAGTATGCTACTGCATAAGCTTTTGGGTTCGTTCATTTATTACAGTATAAAATCCAATGACAATAATAACCGCAACAAAGAAGACCTAGTAAAAAAGATAACCGAGTATCTAAATTCAAATATCTATAATACCTTGACCATGCAAGATATTAATACAGAATTCGGAAAGTCTTCCTCTACCCTGTTTACCCTTTTCAAGGAAAAAACTGGATATTCAATCATGCATTTTTTCAGTTTAATTAAAATTCAAAAGGCGTGTGAGTTAATGAACCTGACCTCCATGTCGATCAAAGAAATAAGTTACGAACTCGATTATCAGGACCCACTCTATTTTTCGAGAGTTTTTAAAAAGTTTATGGGTGTATCCCCCCGGGAATATAAGAGAAGTTTCTGATTGGATTCGGAACTGTCTTCATAGGCCAGGGACATAGGGATAAGTGTCAGCAAGATAGTCCTAGAAATTCAACTCAATCCTGCAACTCTCATTATGTTTTTAGAGATTGAAAGATATTTAGAATCTAACCGTTAGTATTCTTCAGCCGCTTTCGCAAAAAGTAAAAAATAGAATACAATACCAGCAATGATAATACGACCCATTTCCAGATAGAGTTATCGATTGTGGGTTGTGATTTTCTATCGGCATTCACCTCCTCAATTTTATATCCTTTTACCTCTTTTTTGGGAATGTAATCGGTGGAGTAACCTGTTTCCATAGCCAGTTGCTCGTCAGTTGGCAGCCCATCGGCTGTTA
>JBCCIX010000407.1:0-4320 GCA_039028075.1 Bacteroidota bacterium
ATTCAACGCCGTATCGGCCATGGTCTTTTTACCTGCCACATCTACACCAGGCTCAAGCAATGCCTCAATGGGAATGCGCTTACCCATGAGCTGAGAAGGTACGGCCATAGCCCCCGCAGCACCAAGCCCGGCCAGCTGTACAAAATTTCTACGTTTCAATTTTCCTCCTTTTTTTGGTTGACATGATTTGATTTATTGCAAGGCTACTTCCCACCTATTTCCTGAATTTGATAGTAAAGGATTTAATATGAAAGGTCAATTATTTAAGCGGTCGTAGATGGAGGTAATGCACGGCAATTTTAACAATAAACTTCTCATAAACTGGACATTTCTGGGGCTTGAGTATAGCACCTTCCTCCCCTTCTATGATGCTATCACATTTCCGACTTTCGTTTCCACTACGGTTATCGTTCTCAGCTTTGTGGCCTATTGTAAGGCGGGAACAACACCTTCAAGATTTGACTTGGACCAATCCGATCAAACCTGAAAGGTGTATCATAAGAGCTAAACATTAGGCCTCAGGTCCGAGTTTTTACAAGATATAAAGTAGGAGTATTCGAATGAAAAGACCTGAATTTGAAAACATAACCTCGGGAGCAGAATTCAATTCCTGGTATTGGCTGAAAGCAGAGATGGTGGACATCTGCAAGCAGTCGGGACTACCTGTACACGGTAGAAAGTTTGATCTGCGGGATCGCATCATGTTTGCTTTAGACAACCAAGGCCAGGTTAAGCTCAATAGGAAGAAAAAGAAAGCCAACTCCAAATTCAATTGGGCAAAAGCCGAATTAAGCTTAACCACAGTAATCACGGATAATGTAAGTTTTGGTCCGAATTTCAGGCGTTTTATGACGCGTCAAATTGGTGACAAATTTAAGTGTCACAGTGACTTTATGGATTGGGTAAAGGCTAACCCCGGAAGAACGCTGTTCGATGCGGTAAATCAGTGGATCGAACTCGGAAAGAGAAAGGAAAATCCCAACTTTAAGCGAAAAATAGCTGAAAATAATATGTACAGTCAATATATCCGAGATTTCCTAGAGGATAACCCCGGATACACTTTCAAGGAGGTCAAAAGGTACTGGTTGAAGAAGCGGGCACTACCTACCAAAGACGGCTTTATCAAGTATGAAAAGGCTGATTTAATGCTCCAATCTTAAAAACTATTTTAATCAAAAAAGACACGTTATTTATTCGGCTACGGAGGGTTAATAAATGAGTAATAGCCCATACATTTACCAATAAATTGAAAAGAAAAACGGTATTTTCAGGTTGTCGCTACCACAGGTTCACCTTCATTTTTTTGAATTTTACGCCTACCACTCCAACGACTTTTAATGGAAATAATGGGTATTGTCGTGCTGGTAAAAAGTGGTAGTTACCGACCGTGATTACCCACTACCTATTGAACTACCATGAATAGCAATATAATTACCCCCCCACTTAAACGCCTCCGGTTACCGGCGTGTGCCTTCGTGCTCATGACACTGCTTTATCCACTGGATCTTAGGGCGCACGTCAAGTGGTTTTCCAGTTTTACCTTTTTAGAACAATCCAAAACCACCGAAGAGGTTGCCAATCTCACGTACGGGGGGTTGACTGCCCTTAGCCTCGTGGTGATCTCCTTACTGATCATCCTTGATAAAAAGATCAACGAAGCCACCTGGAATAAGAAGGTCAACACATGGCTCGATCAACGTAAAAAGTACGGCCATTACGTCATTACGATCGCCACTTTTACCGTACTCTTTGTTGCTTGGGTTAACGACACTGTGCTTACACCCGAGTTAACGGCAAAGTCCGACCTCTTGCCTTGGTTACAATTTTTTATCGCGTTGTGTGTTTTAATTCCGGTAACTACCGCAATTTCAGGCGTACTACTCATTGGGCTTTATACCTACTGCATTGTGGATTACGGCTTTTTCTATATGCTTGATTACCTGCATTTTGTAGGCATTGGCATCTACCTCGCTACCATCCATTCCAACAACCTCAAAATTAGCAAGAGCGCCATTCCGGCACTCTACGTAACGCTAGGATTCTCATTGATCTGGCTTGCTTTCGAAAAGCTCTATTATCCCTCTTGGACCCTGCAAATACTGGAGCAGCAGCCACAATTGGCTATGGGCTTTCCTCATAATTTTTTCATTCAGGCCGCGGCATTCGTAGAAATAGGACTGGGCTTTGTGATGTTATTCGGAGCCTTAGAACGGTTAGTGGCCGCCATTATTACTGTTGTATTCATCACTTCATCTTTGTTTTTTGGCAAGGTAGAAATCATCGGACATACCTCCCTGCACGCTATTCTTATACTCTTTATACTCACCGGTACCGTGGGGGTGTATAAGCCACCTATCAATCGTATGTGGACCACGGCGAAAAAATTGATTTTGGGCAACTTGTCTTACCTGGCTATTACGCTGATCATTTTATTCGCTTACAAAGCCGTTTCGGAGCAGCAGTACCTTTGGGCTAAAGAGAAGGCTGCACGTACAGGGACTATCAATGACCACAGCCCACGCAGGGTGGAAGTTTCACCATCTGAACGAATACCGGAGGTTACGTTTATGGAAATTACAAAAGAAGCTCTGGATATGGGATATAATCTACAAGTAGAATTGAGGAACTGGACGTTTACACCCGCACTTGTCGGGCAATCATATACTGAAAATCAGGGGCATATTCACGTTTACGTCGATGGAAAAATGGCCGGGAGGATGTACTCTAACTGGTTTTATCTAGGTGATCTGCCCAAGGGGCGCCATAAAATCGCCATTACCCTTAATGGCAATGATCATTCGGCTTTCACTATACATGGTCAAATGATCGGTGCAGAACGGGAAATAGACGTGGATTAGAATGGTGAATAGATTATCTTACGAATAACCAAATTGATGATGAATAAAGACACTACTCATTGTTTCACCGTTTCAGAGCTCCTGGTAAACGAATCATAAGCTTTTTTTGACTAGAATTCAGATGATCGTGCAAACAAATAGCCAACACGTCATCAATTTGTGGTCTCTGCATAAACCTAATCTGCTGGTTTTTGATAAAACTATAATCGGAAGGTAGATTTTCATACATTGTTCAATGAACGACAGATAAAATGAGTTAAGAGGAACGCAATCAAACGTTTACATTTATCAGAAAGATCATACATATAGATATGGACGCGTTTTACGCCTCGGTAGAGCAAAGGGATCACCCTGAGCTAAGGGGGAAACCGTTAGCTGTAGGTGGTAACTCAGAACGAGGTGTGGTGGCCGCCGCAAGCTATGAGGCTCGCAAATTTGGTGTGAGATCGGCCATGCCCTCTAAAATTGCCGCCCGTCAATGCCCTGATCTTATCTTTGTAAGACCAAGATTTGATGCATATAAGGAAGTTTCAGCTCAGATTAGAGCCCTATTTTACGACTACACAGATCTGGTTGAGCCCCTTTCCCTGGACGAGGCGTACCTTGATGTCACTTCCAATAAAAAAGGATTACCCTCCGCCACTTTAATTGCAAAAGAGATCAAGGAGCGCATACGTGCTGAAACTCAGCTTACTGCTTCAGCAGGTATCTCCATCAATAAATTTCTTGCAAAAACTGCTTCGGATGTAAATAAACCCGATGGCATATTTCTGATTCCTCCTGAACAAGCGGTGGCCTACGTTGAACGTTTGCCTATCGAACGCTTCTTTGGCATCGGGAAAGTAACTGCCGAAAAGATGCACAAAATGGGAATCCATCATGGCCTAGATCTCAAGCAGTGGAGCGAATTGGATTTAGTTAGCCGCTTTGGAAAATCCGGTAGGTATTACTATCGTATTTCCCGCGCAGAGGATGATCGGCCGGTCAACCCCGATCGAATCAGAAAAAGTTTGGGTGCTGAAAACACGTTTTCCAGTAATATCACATCATTAAAAGAAGTACTTGCAAAATTAGATGCGATAAGAGCAACCCTGGTCAAAAGGATGTTAGCTTCTACGACTAAGGGTAAAACGTTTACAATCAAAGCTAAGTATGAAGACTTTCAGATCATCACGCGCAGTAAGACGGTAGAGTATTGGATTGAGAACGATGAGCAGGTGGCTACACTTATCACAGAAGTGGTAAAGCAGGTGCCATTAACTAAGGGAATACGGTTGCTTGGCTTATCGATATCGAACCTCAATCATGAGCTGGAAGAGAAGGAGGAAAAAAAGGCTGTGGCTACCCAGCTTACCCTCGATTTTTGAATTTGTCCCAATCGAAATCTTTTTTCCTTACGTAAACGATTTTATCTACTTCGCAGACCACTTCTCCGTCCTCATTTTTTACCTCGCATAAAAAG
>JBCCIX010000408.1:0-4318 GCA_039028075.1 Bacteroidota bacterium
AGTCTTAGATGTATCGGAATTGGATATAAGAAACGCTGCTTACGGTGATTTTAAAGATTTTGAAGATGCTATTCAACATTCGGTTGCAGAAAGACATGAATCCATATCGGCTATTATTACCCGAAATTCGAAAGATTACAAAAAGTCTGTACTACCTATATTTAGTCCTAATGTTTTTTTAAAAAGCTTTCATTTTTAGTACCTAAACTTCTCCTTCACAAAGAAAACTGCCTATTGGCGAAATATACAAAAATCGGGTTAGTGGTTTTAAATGAGTTGCATCAGATGTAATTTGATAAGTCGCCTGACCACTCGAAGTGGTCTGACGACTAAGACTAGTAATTATATCCATACTTCCCCTTAGATTAACCACTCTTAGAGAGTTGCGAGCTATCTTTAACAGATGAGATTTAAATCTGATCGACAATTGTTTAGTCTCGTGGCAATAGTTGTCTCAGCCCTTCTCTTTGCCTACGCGATGAAATTTGAGGGGTTTAAGGGTATTAGTATTTTATTGAAGAACTCGTTCATCCTTGATATACATTATAGCACCAATAATTTACCAGATACGAGCATAGTACTTGTGAATATTGCTTTCCAAGAACAAGATTCGATAAAAAAAGCAATTGAGATTTTAAGTAAGTATCATCCGAAGGCCATAGGTATTGATATTAGTAACTTTAATGAAGATGAGTTCTTGTCTAATTTTGATTCCTCAAATTTTGTATTGCCATTTGAGGAGCACCTTACTAAAAACCTAGGACAACCTGATCAGTCAAATATTACATACGGACATGTTAATTTCTCTGGTGGTTATGAAATTGAAAAGTTCGACTCTTACAATAAGAAACAAATACCACACTTCTCGATAGAGCTTTTAAAGTTTCTCGATAGTACAGCTTACGGGGACATATTAGATGACTCAAGTGAGTCTTTTATACCAAGCTACAGACGAAACTCATCAATTTATAAGCTTGAATTATACGAAATATTAGGTGAATATTTTCTTGAACCAAGGGTGAATTCCAAAGTGATTATTATGGGCCACCTAGGTCACTCGGTCTCAATGGATCCATCACAAGAAAACTGTATTGATGCTCATGAAACACCAGTTGGATTGATGTTCGGTTCAGAAATATTAGCTACCGCATTTTCAACCCTCAATAGAAATTTTATTCACAGATACAGGAGCCTTAATATACTTCTAGTTTTATTAAATACCGTTATACTCTTTATGATTATAAAGAAGACGCTTGTATGGAGGCCTATACTGTATTTCTTTTTTATTCAAGTGGTGATTCTAGGTTTTTGGATAAGTTATTCTTACTCGGCCTTTGTGATCCTGACGAAGTTTAACTGCCTGATTGATTATGAGAGTTTAGTTATTTCCACGTTGGTGTTGGGTGAATTATCGTGTTTTTATAAAATAGGATTGAGCGCTAATAACCATACTTCTCCTTCCACAAAGCCCTAAGTCGTTTCCGCATCTCTTCCTCGCGCGCATTGCTTCCCGGATCGTATAGTTTAGTTTCTTTTATTTCTTCCGGAAGGAATTCCATGTGCGCAAAGTTATGGGCATGATCGTGGGCATAGAGATAACCTTTGCCATAGCCTGATTCTTTCATCAGTTTAGTAGGCGAATTTCGCAGGGCCAGAGGCACTTGCAGGTCGCCGGTCTCGCGAACGAGCGCTTGTGCTTTATTAATGGCGATATAACTGGCGTTACTCTTGGGAGAGCACGCCAGGTAAGTAGCACATTGAGATAAAATAATTCTCGCTTCGGGGTAGCCAATGACCGTGACGGCCTGGAACGTATTGGTAGCAATAACCAACGCAGTGGGATTAGCATTTCCAATATCTTCAGAAGCCAGGATCACCATCCTGCGAGCTATAAATTTGACATCTTCGCCTCCTTCGATCATCCGGGCCAAATAATAAACGGCCGCGTTCGGGTCGCTTCCTCTGAGCGATTTGATGAATGCAGAAATGATGTCGTAGTGTTGCTCACCGCTTTTGTCGTATACGGCCACTCGTTGCTGAGCGATATCTTTTACCAATTGGTCAGTAATCGTTACTTGATCCGTTTGAATAGAGTCAATAACTAACTCCAACAAATTAAGCAACTTACGGGCATCGCCTCCGGAAATTTGAAAAAGCGCCTTCTTCTCCTGGATATCGACCGCTTTCTTTTTTAGCTTTTCATCCGCAATTAAGGCTTGCTCGATCAGTTGCATTAGGTTATCTTCTGTCAGTGATTTTAACATGTAGACCTGGCATCGACTCAATAAAGCAGAATTCACTTCAAACGAAGGGTTTTCAGTGGTAGCCCCTATCAACGTGATCACTCCCTTTTCTACGGCTCCCAGTAACGCATCTTGCTGAGATTTATTAAAACGATGAATCTCGTCGATGAAGAGGATGACTTTCGACTGGCGTTTGGCTTTGTCAATAACTTCACGAACATCTTTAACCCCGGCACTTACCGCGCTAAGAGTATAAAAAGGGGATTTGATTTCATTAGCTATGATATTGGCAATCGTGGTCTTACCTACACCTGGGGGTCCCCAGAGAATCATGGAAGGAACGATCCCAGAACGAATGGTCTTTCTCAGAATTCCCTGATCACCTACAAGATGCTCCTGGCCAATAAGCTGGTCCAGAGATGACGGCCGCAATCGTTCCGGAAGAGGTAGGTTTAAATCGAACATATCACTTGGACTAAGTTACTTCTTTGGGCGCTCACTTGAGGAATTCCAAGGTGTAATTTGCGGTATCACTAAGTTTCAGCACCTTTGGCCGTGCCGGGAAAATTCGTCATCCATTCAGCGCTATTATTCGTGGCCATTCTCTATGGTGCGAACTACTCCATCGCTAAGATTGCCTTACCCGAATATGTACCACCGTTCGGTTTTATCCTACTGCGTCTCCTTATTTCAACCGCCCTTTTCTGGCTTATTGGGCTGTTTACTCCCGCAGAAAAGATAGATAGAAAGGACTACGCACTGCTCATTCTGTGTGCCTTTTTTGGAGCGGCAGCTAATATGCTTTTTTTCTTCAAGGGATTAAGCCTTACTAACCCTATCAATGCTTCCGTCATTATGACCTTAACACCTATTGTGGTTGTATTAACCGCCTTTAGTATGAGAAAAGAAAAGATGAACCTAAGCAAGGTACTTGGAGTCATCATTGGAGCGGTAGGTGCGTACTTACTTATTACTAAAGATGGTATTTCATTAACCCAGGATACTTTCGTGGGGGATACACTTATTTTACTCAATGGGAGTACGTACGCTGTCTACCTGGTATTGGTAAAACCTGTAATGATAAAATACAAACCTATCACCGTTATTAAATGGGTCTTTTTGTTTGGAATGATCATGTGTATTCCTTTTGGGGTGACTGAGTTAGTTGCTGTAAAATGGGCTACTATGCCCGCCGAAGCTTGGCTAAGTGTAGCGTATGCCGTACTAGGAGCAACATTTTTGGTTTATCTTCTCAATATTTGGGCACTTCAATACGTAAATGCTTCTATCGTAGGCATCTACATCTACTTTCAACCGGTTATTGCCACGGTCGTGGCTGTAGCTTTTCGAGGCGATATCTTGGTGCCTTCAACCGTGATTTTTGCGCTTATCATTATGTCTGGAGTATATCTGGTGAGCAGAAAATGATCAATGGTAGTCTTATCTAGTTTGTACGAACACTCTTTTCAAAATGGCTATTCAATAGACTTAGTAGCTCCGGTGCGGTAAGCGAATACATGAAGCGATAATTCTTTTGGTTGAAATCCCTTAGAATAGCGTAATACTGCTCCAGGTTAAGCTTATGCTTCACCATGAAAGACCTTCTCAAAGTTGAATCCGTAACTATCAGTTCGGTATATACTTTTGACCTCTCATTTTCCTTCAAAAACCGTTGAGCGTATTTCTTATCCTTTTTAGCTCTATTTAAGTAAAAGGGAGCTTTTTTGTGTGATTTGGTGATGTCAACAAGCTCATTTTGAAATAGGCTTTCATAGTATTGTGCCATAGTCTTCTCACGAATAGTTACATTATCCAATAGTTGCGGTAATTGAGAGAGTGCGATCAATAAAGGCTCGTGATTGTAGACCGGCAACTCAAACCTATTATACCCCACTATGGAAAAAACCAACGTGTCGAAAAGGCCCACATTGATTGCGAAACTACCTTCTACAGTCGCCGCCGTGCCTTGAGTAGTATTTTTTATCACTATACTGGCGTAAGGTAGCCTTTCGAAAGTAGCCGAGTCCATAACTATACCTTTTATTACAGATCGCTCCTGGCCATAGATAGTGATC
>JBCCIX010000409.1:0-4312 GCA_039028075.1 Bacteroidota bacterium
AGCGAAAAAATGAATAAATAATTAAGCTGATCATTATCTAATGAATCACTTCTAACTATAGAACCGAATAGACCATGTATAAATATGAGTTCAACTATTCCAGTTATCGCTATTGCTTTAGCCACTACTCCAAAATCTTCTGGCGCAATTATTCTGGTAAGTACTATACTGATTATCAAACGGACAGATTGACCTAACATCTGTCTCAAAATCATCCACCTTCCACCCGACATAAGTGTTTCTCTTAAACTCTCCATAATTGTTATTTAGCTACACTTTTCAATCGTGGTTGTGGCATTCAATTTAGTCGAGCAGTATTACCTATTTCTATTGTACCCTACAACCTGTTTAAAATGATGGAGCATATCGAACTCTTAAATTGTGGTGGGTACATGCAGAAATGGGTCTCGATACCCAGCTAATTTTTTAGGATTTAGATTTAATCCCTTTTTATTTGCATTTAGGACCAAGCGTTGCATGAAAATACTTTTTTTGTTCCATTAGGCGCGTTCTTAACGTTTCCGTTTCGACTGTAGCAATCCTCTTTAAATCAATTAAATTGCAAGTTTACAACAAATGCATGTCTATGAAGATACGCGCAGGTTATTTTTTATACCACTAGTCAATTATATGATTGAGCCTGTTAAAACCTTCCTATTTCCTTCAATTGTTAATTATCGTTATCGACAAAGAATCGATATTCGTAATTAGTTAAGTTGTTTATAATTCTTTTCAGAGATTGTATGATTTCCAAATATGTATTAGAACCTAGCGAAACTTTGTTATTTAAAGGTGTTGAAGTCACGTCGTTTTTAATGGATGACGATCTAAATATAGATTGGAAGACTGTTAACTCATTTGGCCAGGAATGGAAGAAATTCAATGTTTTTGAAGATAAGGATATTTCAACTGTTGGCCGTGACTACTTTGACCTAGTTCCACTTGAATTATTGAATAGGGAATCACAAGTTTTAGATATCGGATGCGGCAGTGGAAGATGGGCAAAGTTCTTGCAGGACAAGGTGGGATACATTGAGGGCATTGATCCTAGCGCCGCAGCATTGAGCGCCGCTTATGAGTTGAGAAATTATAAAAACATTAGAATTTCAATAGCTCAGGTCAGCTCAATTCCCTTTAAAAAGGAATCTTTTGATCTTGTATATAGTCTGGGAGTTTTACATCATATACCAGATACTGAGAGAGCTTTAAAAAATTGCGTAGATATGGTTAAGCCGGGTGGTTTTATGCTTCTGTACTTGTATTATAACTTGGACAACCGAACCATTCCTTACAAAATGTTATTTCAACTTTCTGATCGGCTCAGACGAATAATTTCCCGATTGCCAGGAACTTCTAAAAAATTTGTCTGTGAACTAGTTGCATACCTGGTGTATATGCCGTTAATACTTTTTTCACAGTTGTTGGAACTGCTTGGACTGAAAAAACTTTCTCAACAAGTTCCTTTATCGTATTACAAAAAAACCAGCTTAAAAATTATCAGAAATGATGCCTTGGATAGATTTGGCACCCCTCTAGAGCAAAGGTTTTCTAAAAAGAAAATCAGGGAAATGATGAACAACGCCGGCCTAAGAAATATTGTTTTTTCGAAAAATGCACCTTACTGGCATGCCATCGGACAAAAATAGAAAAATACTCTTCTTATGTCCTTATCCGGAAAATTCTGCCCCGGGGCAAAGGTTTAGGTTTGAACAATACTTACACGTTTTAGCTCAATACAACACAACTTATAAGCTAAAGCCTTTAATCTCACAGAGAATTTATGAGGACCTATATTCTGCAAGTGGCCTCATTAATCGTATTTTATATCTACTAAACTCATGGTTAATAAGACCATTCCATGTAATAGAGGCTATCTCGTACGATTATGTTTTCATTTTTCGGGAATTAGCACCATTAGGTCCTCCTATTTTCGAGTGGACACTTGCAAAAGTGTTTAGAAAAAAAATCATATACGATTTTGATGATGCAATTTGGCTAGAAGACCATAAAGAGAGGGGTTCGATGCTTGCCAAACTTAAATGGAAGTCAAAAGTAGGTTCAATATGCAAATGGAGTTTTAAAGTGAGTGCTGGGAATGCATATTTAGCAGACCATGCAAGAAAATTTAACCATAATGTCATTGTGAATCCGACCACTATCGATACTCAGTTGATGCATAACCCAGAATTATATAAGATGCTTTCATCTCGTAAGAAACAGGAAATGTGTATAGGTTGGACGGGCACTCATTCAACACTTCAATATCTATCTGAAATTCTACCGGTTCTTAGAAAACTCGAAGAACAGTATGAATTTAAGTTTCGAGTAATCTCTAATAAAAGGCCCGATTTCGAACTTAGAAATGCGGAATTTGTACCCTGGCAAAAGGAAAGTGAAATCGAAGACTTGATGGCTATAGACATAGGGATTATGCCATTAACTGATGATCCTTGGTCGCGAGGAAAATGTGGCTTTAAAGCTTTGCAATATATGGCACTTGAAAAACCAACGGTGGTTTCGCCAGTGGGCATCAATAGAAAAATTATTGAGCATGGCGTTACCGGTTATCATTGTACTACACTCGAAGACTGGCACAATTATTTATTAGAATTACTGATAAATCAAAAAAAACGTATCGAAATGGGCAAAAAGGGAAGGCAGTTTGTGAAAAAACACTACTCCCTGGAATCCAACGGAGCTAATTTTCTTTCTCTTTTTGGTTTACCGTAATAATACAAGAGTACTAGTGCTGTAAAGTAGTACGGTAATAGCGGAATCTTGTAACGTCCCAAGGTACCAAAATTGTACGTAGATATCCCCACAGCAAACCCAAAAACTAGTGAAAAAATTATGCAAAATAGAACTTCGGGCTTCAATACGTTGCCGATAAAAGATTTTATAGATATCTTGTAAATAACCCAAAAGGTACAAACCAAGCATGCTAGCGCCTCTAGGCCCGAAAGTAGCATTAAAGGATTCTTTACCTCCCACAAATAGGGTCTGAATAACGAGACGTTAACTGCCTCAGGAGCTAGGCTGATCATGCTTCCAAAAGTACCATCGAGACTCCCAAGTGTATAGCCAGAACCATCACCCAATCTAGCACCCCATCCGTATCGAATATCATAAGCCGTGATCTGAGCTGTTTTAGCAATATTCGAAAGAGCATATCGGGGATCGTCACTTCCTATGGTCTGAATCATGATATATCCAAGGCCGAATGAAATAACTACTAGAACAGGAGCCATAAGAACTTTTACCACCATATTCGATATCCTTCGAAAGTATCTGGCACTAATCCACACAAGTAATGCTGGCAAGAAAGACAGTAATATATACTTCTTAATAGAATAGGTCAAAAGCGCGCAAAGTATAAATAGTACAATCAGTTGTATGTTCCTATTACGTTGGATAAATACCTCGTAAAAACAAAAAGTCATCCAACCCAAGCAACCTAGTGTAAGTGTATCTTTCAATATGCCTGAACCCCAAAAAAAAACGGAAGGAACAAATAGGATTGACGCTGCTAACCATAAATGAGTACTTTTAAATTTATTGTAAAATGTGGTGTATAAGGCCCACATTCCACTAAAACTTGATAAAGCAAATAACGTGGCGGTAGCCGAATAAGTACTGAATGTGAGTATATCAAAAATGGCGGCTATTCTAATAACCAGGTATGTCTGTTGATCTCGGTAATACCAAATTCGAGATGAGTATTCATAAATATCGCCGCGGTGTTCACCATTCGAAAAAAGTAATTTCAGTCCTTTAAAGGGATCGTCTACCATGGCCTCCCAAATCACCCTACTCCCATGAGTGTGAAAAGCAAAAGTATCCCCCCCTCCGTAATAAAACTGATAAATAAATCCCACAGCCAAAGCCCCAATAATCTTCACCGTCAGGGCTGGTAAAAAGTACCTTCGTGTATTGTTATCCGTGACTCTTGGCCTTATCCAGTACGCCGCAGCATAAACAACAAAAATCACAATTGGGGTAACAATAAAATCGCGAAGCTCCACTATAGTTCTTTCAGTTTTTGTCGCGCTTCTTTATGCACCCGATCCCCCCTACTCGCATGCTTTTTCACTTTCTTGAAATACTCACGGGCTTTTTTCTTATTGCCTTGCCTGGCGGCAATCTCGCCCAACGAAAGTAAGGAATAATGATAATAGCCTGTATCAAAAGCTTCAGCAGATTCCGAAAATTGAACGGCTTTCTTGTAATATATTTCTGCTTTGTCAAGATTTTTACGGGTCTGATTAATCTGTCCGAGAAAGAATGCCGCATACCTGCCACTCGTAGCTTCGTA
>JBCCIX010000410.1:0-4292 GCA_039028075.1 Bacteroidota bacterium
CAGCACCCTCGCACCTTATGCCCAGTAAAGGTACCCGTGGATGTTTCTGTAAAACCATTTTCGAAATTTACAACAGTTACTGTCCCGCTCGTGAACACGATCGTAAAGCACTCGGAATTGTCACAATTTGAAGAATCGTCCCTATTGTCTGACGGGTCATCGCAATAGTGGTATTGAAATTGGTTTCAATCCATGTGGTTCCTTCCAGGGGTAGATCAGCCGAAGGATCATCATCGCCACAGGAAGATAAAAAAACCAACCCCGTTAGTAAGGCAATAAAAAAATGATTGACCCAACTTCTAAAATGTATTTTGAGAATGTTCATAGTTTATTTATTAAAGTTTGAAATCTGATTAGCTGAACACTCTGAAGTAAAAGCAAGAATAAAAGCAAGGGTAGAGCGGTTTGCTTTATTTTTATAAATATCTATGCGAAGTTCACCAGCTCTCAAAAAACAGTTTAACACATATGTTTCAATTCCTGATGGTCATGATACATGATATATAAAACAGGCTTTTTCAGACTTTTCGATGTATCCCACCTAATCCTCGTTTGCAACGAGGATTATCTACTATCATAAAACGAAATGGCCAACATTTGTAATGTAGGTATACAAGGCTAAGTCATCTCCTTGAAAATCTTTACGGCCAACAAATCAAGATAGACGCAAAAACATTTGTCAGAAAGGACTTAATAAAAAATGAGCCATTCGGTTTGAAGAATAAGAGCTATCTTCATTAAATGAACAGGATTTCCATTGCCACCAGTCTGGACGGCTACATTGCAGATACAAATGGTGGAATCGACTTTTGGATACTTTTCCCGAGATCAATACCATTGATTCGGGATTTGCTGACTTTACCGCTGATAGTGATGCTTTGGTAATGGGGCGCACCACATTTGAAAAGGTATATTCTTTTGATATCGATTGGCACGATCGTTCGTACGTTTAGAATAATTTCAACAACATCAAATTACTCACTATTCGATTGAGCGACAATATGCGTACGATTGTATCACTTTTAGCTTACACCTCTGTCTTAAATGCCTTTGGACAGGAAAGCTTGAGTTTGATCTTAGCCGCTGAAAACCAGCTACTTGAAGGAGACACCATAAAAGCAATTGCCACTTACAAAAGCGTATTAGAAGATTTTCCTGAAAGCTACAGTGCTACAAAGCGACTATCAGAAGTCTACTATTATCAGCAAGATTACCATAATGCCATTTTGTACTCAAACATTACTATAGAAATTGCTCAAGCTCACTTTTACGACGAAAATAAGCCAGACAACAAAATGCAGTATAAAACTGATTTGGCAGATGCGCATCATCTCAAAGGTTTAATTCGCTTACAACAACGGCGATTTAGGGACGCGCTGAAAGAGCTTGAAGTAGCGACACGTTTTGATCCACTGAACAAGGCCGTAATTCTGGACCGGGCCATGGTGTTTTTCACAGCCAATAAACTGGATAGTGCCCGCTTTTATTTGCACAGCGTGAAGTCTAAACCGGAAATGAGAAGTAAGGCCTTGTTTAGCTTAGGTAACTCGTACTATAAGGAGAAAAATCTCGATAGTGCACTGTTCTACTACGAGCAAGTCACGCATTCATACCCACTTTTTAAAACCGCGTACCGGTACAAGGGTATGGTACTTACGACCCTGCAGAGCTATCGAGGCGCGGTTGAAGCTTTTTCCACTTACCTCAAATTAGATAGCCTTTCAGAGGAAGTACTTTTTAGAAGAGCTGTATTATATAATGAGCTTGGTGAAATGAGTAATGCATTACAAGATTGGACTAGGGTTATTCAGCTAAATGACCAGAACGAAGAAGCTTATCGAAACCGCGGCCTTACCTATTTTCAAGCAGGTAGTTTCAATAAAGCTATAGAGGACTTTGACCAAGCTCTTGAGTTGCAACCAGAGCAGGCATACACCGAAATCAATAGAGGATATTCTTACTATTTGCTAAATAATCCAAAACAGGCTTTGACCGATTTAAACCATGGAATTGAAAAAATGCCAAGGTATTATTTTGGTTACTATTTTCGTTCTTTGGTTCATCTACGACTGAAAAACAAGAAACAGGCTTGTAAGGATGCCAAGCGCGCGGCAGAATTAGGCATGCAGGAATCTGCCATGGATGATTTGGTGTTGAAGAAATGTTTTTAGTCATCCGCACTTCCGAAGTTTCAAAAACTTCGGAAGTCTGGATATTCGTCAAAAATCATCCTCGCCATCGTCTTCGTCCTCCTCAGGTGGTGCTTCCGCCGGAGGTTCATCCTTTTTCTTTTTCTTCTTTTCTTTTTTCACCTTGGGCTTCTTCTCTTTAGGAGATTTGTTCCCCTTCTTTAAGAACGAAAACAGTCCTTTCTTTTCTTCTTGCACCTCACCTTCTGCCACTTCCGTAGCCGAGGTTTCTACGTCACCATCCAGACCCTCACCTTCGACCTCTTCTTCCTTGTTCTTTTTCTTAAAGAGGTTTTTAAAGAAGCCAAAGAACCCTTTTTTCTCTTTTTTAGCGGCGATGGCAGCCTCGTCCGCATTCTCTTCTTGCTGGAGCCTGACGTCGGGGTACACCAAATACTTTCGTAAGTACCATAGGTATAACTCCTGATCGACATTGAACTTCTCTTTTTTAATAGAGATCACATAGGTCGAGTCTGCCGCAGTACTATCTACATTGGCGGTCTCTATCGAATGATCCTTAACCAAATCGGCAGAATCGTAGAGATCACGCGATCCGATGTCTCTTTCCGCCAGCGCAAATTCGTCATCAAACGCCAATGAATCTTCCTCAACAGGATACACATCTTTCATCGGTACAGTTTGAAGACTCCTTAATTTTCTTCGATAAGAAACCGGTTCTAGGAGCAAATAGCGGTTTTTACTAGCTTCAAGTATTTTAGGCGTAGAATCCTCTTTGAAGTAGCTGAAACGTTTTCTTAATTCTTCTTCATCGTGAATGAACGCACTTTGATAAGCAGGGCAGATCATACGCTCAGTACAGGCCTGTACCATAAGTAGGCAAAGCACACCCAGTATAGTAGGATAATAATACTTCATTAAGTGGCGCATTTCTGACTAAAGCCAGAACGAAAAATAAGCCAAATTCGCGTATTTTCTGTAAAACGTTAAAGTAGCTTGAAAAAGTAATACGATACAAGTATAAAATGAAAAGAGTTAGCTTATCACTTATTCAAGAAGGACTTGAGCATTTACCTCCTTGATTTCCTCAACCAGACCATCTACATCTTCCTTTTTCCGCTCCGGATTGCCGAAATACACCCTTAAATGAATGCGTTGCTTGAGTCGAGTACCCGTAATGAATATATTACCTCTTGATTCAATCCACTGGATCATTTTGGTATTAATCCGATCATTTTCTGCAGCACTTAGATCAGGATCAGCATAACGAAAGCAAAGTATAGAAAGTGGGTGATGTGGGTCAACCACCATATTATGCAGCTTGCGAATTTCTTTTGCCAAATAATAAGTCATCAAAATATCTTGCTCAATAAAGTGAGTCAATTGATCAGCACCATAATACTTCATGGTAAACCATACTTTCAGTGCCCTAAACTCTTTGGAAAGTTCAATGGTGTGTTCGGATGATTCCCATCTCTGCGCCCTATTTTCAGTAAACAGGTAGTCAGGTGCGTAATGAATAGCTTTTGGAATGGTTTTAAGCAATACACAACTGGCCTCAAAAGGAACATACATCCACTTATGTGGATTAATAATCACTGAATCAGCACGATCTACTCCCTTGAATAAATGCTTGGCATCCGGTAATCGAATAGCCGGTAATCCATACGCACCATCTACATGATACCATACATTGTATTCGGTAGCTAAGTCTGCCAGTTCATCCAATGGGTCGACACTTCCTGTATTTGTAGTTCCTGCGTTACCAATTATAGCCAATGGCTGAAACCCGTTTTTCAGATCTGCCTTAATTGAGTCCCGTAGTTTCGAAATATCAATGCGATACTCTTCGGTAACTTCAATTTTTCTAAGGTGATCACGGCCAAGACCTAAAAATACCATTGCCCGATCAATGCTCGAATGCGTCTGATTTGAACAATACACCGTTAATGGTTTCCCCCCGTAAAATCCATCCATTTCACGATTTGGAAACTTGGCTGCCAGTGCAAAATGTAGCGCCATTAAATTGGACATAGATCCACCCGAAGTAAGAACTCCTTTATTGAACTGAGGCAAGTGAACGAACTCCCCTACCCATTGAACCACCAATTGCTCTAGTTCAGAAGCTATGGGGGAATTATTCCA
>JBCCIX010000411.1:0-4290 GCA_039028075.1 Bacteroidota bacterium
CGTTTCCTCCAGAGCGTGATTCACTTCGTCCAAACCTGACCTTAGTGTAATTTCGGCTTCACCGTCTTCGAAATTATCATACGGGTAACGACCAGCCAGCTTTCTTACCGCGGCATCGCTTTGTATTCTTACGAAGTTTTCATAATCATCCACCTCAAATGCAGCTTTATAAGTATTCTCAACTTTCCATACCAGAATGACACCTATTAAAATAGGGTTACCCACTTTATCATTCACTTTTATCCGCTCGCTATCGAAATTCCTGGCCCTTAACGAAATTTTCTTTTTAACAAAGAAGGGATTGACCCAAAAGAAGCCATTGCGCTTGACCGTGCCTTTGTAACTCCCAAATAAAATGAGCACTCGAGATCCATTGGGATTGACAAAAAAGAAACCCGGCATTAAAATGAATCCGACTACTAGAACTAAACCGGGTAACGGGTTTTTAAAGGCCACCATGCCGAAAATTGAAGCGCCTAACAAAAAGGCAACTACCGTCAGCATTACGTAACCTGAGATAGGGTTATTTTCTTTTTCTGTATTCATAATATGATATTAAAATGATATCAAAAATATATTGATTTAAAGTTACACGTAGATGAGCTTCAAAAGGTTACACCGGGGGCGCTTGGATATATTGCGCAGGTCGGGTTAATTAGAGGTTATTGCACAGTTTAGATGGTTCGCTATAATCCTAAGACTTGGTTTTCATTAATTTTCCACGCCTACAGCAGGCAAGTGATGCGCACACTCATGCCAGCGTTGCTTTTCATGACGGTTTACACTACAGGTCTTGCCTATCTCGACCTGGACTATTTCCGATGGAATTTCAAAAGCACAACGGCGGTACACTCTTTACTAGGAATAGTACTGGGTCTTTTCTTGGTCTTCCGAGTAAATTCTGCCTACGACCGATGGTGGGAGGGCAGGAAGCTCTGGGGCGGTCTAGTAAATAACGCGCGCAATCTGGCCCTAAAGCTTGCGGCATTTCTGCCTGCCGATGATGGTGAGAGTCGAGGTTACTTTGCGAAGATGATCTCTAATTTTGTAATCGCTGTGAGGGAACACCTTCGTGATGGCGTGAAACTCGAAGATCTGGAAATCGCGGGTAGTGAAGATTTCCTAAATCGAATCAAGAGTAAAAAACACGTTCCTAATTTTATTTCGCTGCTCCTTTATGAAAAGATCAACCAACTGTATGTTTCCCAACAACTTACGGGCGACCAGTTTTTTGTTCTGGATAAAGAACTTAAGAGCTTTTCTGACCTATTAGGAGGTTGCGAACGCATTCGTAATACGCCGATACCTTATTCGTACAGCATGTACATCAAGAAATTTATTTTCACTTACACCATAACTCTGCCATTTGCCTTTATTCATGAGTTCAACTACTGGACCGTACCCATTGTGCTCATGATCTTTTACATTCTGATCAGTGTAGAGATTATCGCTGAAGAAATCGAAGATCCTTTTGGAGAAGATGTTAACGATTTACCTACGGAAGATTTGACGGAGAAGATCAAAGGCAATGTGCGAGAGATATTGTTAGACTCTGCGAAGGTTTAGCTTGAAAGGTAATGTTCGGGGAGTTGCCATAGTTCCTACTTGCGGGATAGAGATGTGTTTACGTCAAAACTTTTATTGAGGTAGATGACCCTGCCCTGATCGGTAATACCGTTAATTTCCACTTGATAGGTACCTGCCTGATCTGCGGTATAAAATTCAAAATTCGCTCTTCCATCATCGCCTACCATAGCTTTAGGATTCCAGTAAAGCGTGTTTCGATAGTCAGGGATTCTTTTCAGCTTTTCGTGGTCAACGCTGTAGTCAGGTGAATAAAACTCTCTGGGGGTTTGAATTCCCTGGTACGTCTTTTCCAGAACATATTGGGGTAAGCTCACGCCACCCAGGTTTCCATCATACGTGATAAAATTTATTAAACTTGGGGCGCTTGTTCCATTGAATAAATAGGTATCCTCCACTACTTCGATGGTTTTTAGTTTTAAGGGATCAAAACCCAGTATGAAATCAGTATCCTCGATGGGCACATCATCTAAAAGTAAAAGCGCCGGTATTTGCTTTTCAGATTTGTTGTTAAACACAAAAAATTTAAGCTGACCCTTCCTTTTCTTGAGAAAAGCCGCTCGAATGTATTCAATAAACAGATCAGTAATCGTTTCAAACCGCGTATAGTTATCCAGTTGATAAGTGTGGTCGGGTCGGCCATAAAAGCGTGTACTTGTGTTGTGTTTATGAGTATTTACGCCATTAATCTTACTAAACTCTCTATAAATCTGGGCAAGTTGTATGTTGACATTGAGTTGTTCGAATACCTTTCTCGAAGCCAACGGGAAAGAGTGTATAGGGTTTAATTTCTGTGAGGTTACAAAGAATGGTGACATAATTTCAATTTGACCCTGCTCGAGCTTAATGCTGCCATTGGCGTTAAAAAGCAATTGCTGTCCACTGGCTCTAAACGGTATCTCAAAACTAAAATAACCCTCTTCTTTTATAGGTACTGAACTTATGAATGATTCCTGGCCGGGAATATTCACTGTAAGTGATTGCGGTAGTAATCCCTGATCATTTCTTTTTAACTGACCCGTCAGTAGGGGTGAGCTTATCTCGGCAGGATATTTTGCTTCCATTTTTTCACCTTTCATCACCTTCTCCCAGCTAAACCTTCTCCAGCCATGTGTTAGCATAAGAAGGTCTAGTTGAGACTCCCTTGAATTGTTTTTTGGATCAAAATATAGCCATGGGTCTACTATGTTTCCTTTAAGATCAGAGGTCAAAAATAAATTTGAGATAATATCGTTTCCAGTGGATCCTGTCTTTTGAAATACCGATACGGAAATTTTGGCAATTTTTTCTGAAGCTTCCAGGTGGTTTGCGGCTATCACCAGATCTACTTTCTGCCTGTTGGCATAACTACGGTTGAGGTCAACTTCCAACACTTCTTTTACTTCGGGATACTTGAAAATCAGTCGTTCTGCCAGGGGATTAAAATTATCATCCATAATAGTGATATGGCTTATACCCTCATTCAATTGAATTTTAGGAATTATAAAGTATTCAAACCGGGTAAGATCTATTTGCTCAGCGTATCTAAGGATGCCCCGGGTGTGGATAATGAAATACACCCTTTTTTGAAAGTTGGGGCTGGCATCCAGGTTGACTTTGAAGTCATCGGTGGATGTTTTTGAAACCCTCATGGTCAATCCGGAATTTTTAGCCTTCGGAAGGTCAAAACTTAAAATGGAACTGTCTGATTTAATTCGGGCGCTATACGTCTTACCCCTTTTCGGTAGAAGTGAAAATGATGCATATCCCCGGTCAGAAGTAATAAATTTAGCTACCTCATTGTCCTCATTATCAAAGATTAGACCGGCTATTTTTAGGCCGGAATGGTGGTCGTTAGCGGTGAAAATCTGCAGAGCTACTTTACTTTTTAAACCGTTGACTAAATCTCCGCCTTCGGGAAAAAAATGAAGTGCAATGTTAGAATCGGGTGAGACCCCCGCAGAATCCTTTGGTAACGTTGCAGATGGATTAAGGATGCTTATTTGCCGCTCAAAGATAAACTCGCTGTCGAAATTTTTCATCCAGCTCGTATAAGCTCGCAAAGTATAATCTCCAGATCTTATATCCGGCGATACAAAGAACTGTCCTTCTCCAATTCCCTTTAATAAACGTATACGTTCTTGTTTGACCGCAATACCATAAGCATCTATAAGCTCAATGTTTGCTACTGTAGATACTTCCGTAGGTTGGTGTAAAGACGCATCCACGCAGTATGCACTCATCCAGATAGTTTCTCCTGTGATATAGACAGATCTATCTGTATGAATAAACATTTTCTCCTGTTGTATGTCTGTTACAGCAGAACGAAACTGTTTGTCAAAGACTTTTATAAACTGATTTTGCGCAGATACACAAATTACGTTGAATACCAGGTTTACTAGTAGCAGAAAGCTCGGTAATAATCTTTGGTGGTTTACTTCCAAAACTCTGGTTCATTTAAATCTCCTCCATTCAAGGTACAATCGGAGCAAATAGGTGGAGCAATTATAGCGGCATGTGGCCCTTCAACTGCTACTCCTTCAAAATCAAAAAAACTAATAAAAAATTGGCCACCTACCGTTAAGTTCTCGACTAAGGTTTCTTCATATGCTGGCCCTAATGCAAATTTGCTCAATGTATCAAGACTGTTACACATACGTCTCTTTATAACAAACTCGGGAATTTCGGCAGCGTCAACAAACAGCCGTTTTTCACTTAGACCTGAAG
>JBCCIX010000412.1:0-4284 GCA_039028075.1 Bacteroidota bacterium
CGGGCATTATCGAGATCTTCCCAAAAGCCACGATCATATCCTTCTGTTTGAAGAGAAAGGGGCCTGTTCCGATTCATTTTTTCGCCAGATGGCTTTTTAGAAGTATCCGTCTCAATATCTGTGACCATGAAAACAAACTGGTATTTCATTTCCAGAAAGATGCGATCATTTTTCTTATCTACAATATCAAAGGCATAGCTGGCATCGTGGTATTTTAGATACATCTTGCCTTGGTACTCCTCAAATTCAATCACAAGGTTCCAGCCTTTCTTGCTGTGAAATAGGGTATCTCCTTCGTATGGAGGCTCAATTCCTGTGTATTTCCCTTTGGTGGGATCTTCGAGATGCTCAATCTTGTGAATGGCAAAGGTCTCACAATTTACGAGGTAGCGATGGGTTAGTGTATAGCTTAAATCTTTGTATTCTTCTGCCAGAACCTCTTTGGAGATCGTTTCCGTGGTAGTAATCACATAAAATGCGTTGTCATTTTTCGTGATGATATCTGCAATAATAAATTCCTTTTTTCGCACATTATGTTTCAGGTAATTGATCCAATAATTATGTCCCACATTCAATGAAAGGAAATTTCTAGTGGTTAAAAAGTATTCTGAAAGTAACGTGTGAATACGAGAATTACTAGCTCTCACCCCTTTAAGAAAGAATTTCCTCGGCATTGAAACTCCAATATCCTGAACATCCACCACCGCATCTTCTAAATACACCGTCTCCCCATTTTGCTCCCTGATGTCTCTAAAAAAGCCTTTTAAAACACAGGGTTTATTGGAGTAGTTCTCTTTAAGTTTATCTAGTGCTCTTTGAATGATTTGCTTTCCCGTCAATTGCTCTACATTAACCTCAACTTGTTCTAATACAACTACTTGTTCTCTTAAAGCAACCGCCAGATGACCTTCCGTCACTTTGTTAATGACGACTTTATACGTTTCAAAACCTACATAGCTTACGGAAAGCGTATCATTTAAATAAGAAGCAGGTAGGAAAAAAGTGAACGCTCCATCAGCATTGGTTATCGTCCCATATGGACTTCCTTTTACTCCTACGGTAGCAAATGGTAGAAGCTCTTCGGTTTCCTGATCCACTACTTTTCCAGAGATGGAGAGCGTGTTTTGGCTGAGTGTTTGAAAAACAATCAATAAGCCTAAGAAGCAATGGATTAGCCTCATGATCCTTTTGAGTTGATTTAGGCTATTCATATTTCAGGGCATCAATAGTGTTTGCCTGGTAGGCACGGGATGCTTGCACATAGATGACAAAGCAAGCAATCAGCAAAATCAACATCGCTGTTGCCACAAAATAGAGTGGTGAAAGGGAAATTCTTAAAGGATATTTTTCCAGCCAACTGCTGATACCAAAACCAAAAAGCGGAACGGAACATCCAATTCCAAGCAGCAAAATTTTGATAAAGTCAATGGAGAAAAGCTTAAATAAGTCATTCCTGTTAGCTCCGTTTACCTTGCGAATGCCAAGTTCTTTTTCTCTCGCTTTTACCAGCATGAGCAGAATGGCATACATTCCTAATACAGAGAGCAGAATGACAAGCCCTGCAATGATTCCCAAGACATCTAGCGTTGCGTGCTCCTCCTCAAACTGTTTTTTATAGTCTGAATCAAGGAAAGAAAAGTTGAACGGCAAATCAGGAATATGCGCTTTCCATACACTTTCTATCCTGTAGATTGATTGTTTTATGCCTGTTTTTGGATGAAACTTTACTATTACGGATCTTCCGGCCGAAAAATAACGGATGATCATTGGCTGAATAAGATCGTGGGGTGAGTTGAAATAGAAATTGTTAATCACGCCGACGATAGGCCCTCGCGAATGATAAACCTGAAGTTTTTTATTGATGGCCTCTTCGTCATTCCAACCCATGTGATTAACGAAAGCTTTGTTAACCACAAACGTTTGATTGTATCGATGTCGTCCTTTGATGAAAAAATCTCCGTAGAGTAAATCCAGTTGAAGTGTTTCCAGGTAATTTTCATCCACACCTAATTCCTCAAAGAGCTTGGTATTGTCGGAATCATCTACGTAATAATCCTCTACCCAAGGAGTCATTCCCGGCACTGAATTTGGCTCCATTGTGGAGATGCTTTCAATAAAATCCAACCCCTTGAGGGCTTCCTGCAGTAGTCGGATTTCCCGTCCGTTCATATTTACAGGAAACTGGAAGTGGATCGTGTTTTGACTATTAAAACCAAGCGGTTGGTTTTGAATCAATGAGGTTTGATTAAAGATGACAATAGTGGAAAGGATGATTCCAAAGGACAAAGCAAACTGAACGCCGATCAATGCTTTGCGGAAAGGAGCTTTCATGGTTTTGGTCTCAAACAGCTGGCTATTTTTCCTTGAAGTCGTTAGTATCAAAGCATGAAGGGCCGTGACGAAAACAAGTATGAAAAACGAGATCCCCAGGATTAGAAGCGACGAGAAGGATAGCTGAACACTAAAAAATGAAAATTTCGCATGAAAGCTGATGAAATCCTTAGCCAGATAAGTGATCAGAATTGCACAAGCTAAAGAAAGCCCATAGTATAAGCTGGCCTCAGTAAGAAACTCCAGCATCAACTGCTTTTTTGAAGCGCCCACTACCATCTGCACATTAACACTTCGAACACGATGGAGTAGCTGGGTCGAATATAGATTGATGTAATTAACAAGAGCGATGATCAGGATGATCCATCCCAATAGTTGGAAAAGAAGGATGCGATTGCTATCCATCTTGGGCGTGTCATACAGCTTCGGTTCACTGTAATGAATGTCTTTGATGTTCTCGAACGAATAATCCAGAGTGATCTCGTCCTCCGTATAGTCCGTGTTGTAATCAACAAGTACTTCTTCAAATTTTGCCTCAAGTGCTGCCACTGAAGTCTTTTCATGGAGAAGGACGTATACAAACATCCAGTCTTCAAAATTTTCGTAGGGAAAGGGGAGCAGGAGATCAAAGCTCAGGTCACTATTCGATGGTAGGTTCTCAATGACCCCATTGATTTGGTACGTTTCATCATTTATCTCTATTACTTTTCCAATCAACCCTTTCGTGAGACCAAAATACTTTTCTGCTGTAGATTCGGTAACGATAACTGATTCAGGATCTTCCAGCGCCTCCAGTGGGCTTCCCTCAATCCATTTATATCCAAAGATTTCAGAAAACTCAGGATCCGAGTAAAACACCTCCGTTTCTGTATAAAATTGATTTTCGGCCTTTATAATCAGACCTTGCTCTACCTTGAGCAGCCGCACCATTGCCTCTATCTCAGGAAACTCATCTTCCAAATCTTTCAAATAATAGTGAGACCATGCAGTTACGTCCTGAAAGTCAGCGGAGTTTACCGTAGTGACCACCCTGTAAATCCTGTCTTTCTTTTCATGGAACCGATCAAAAGTATGGTGAAATTGAGCATAATCATGAATAAAAAAGAAAGCACTTGCTGCAATACCCAGTCCAACAATTTTTAAGGTGTTAATGAAAGGGTACTTCCGTAAGTTCCTAACTGATCTTCTGATCTGATTCCTGAAGTTGAAGTTGTAAGACTCACTCAGCCAGGTCTGCCTCTTTCGTTGTTTGGAAAAGGGGGTGAAGAGTTTCAACGTATCCAAAGCAAAAAGCCAGTTAGCTTTTGTTTTTGAGTCTTCTGCTCGGTCATAATAAACCTCGTAGAAGTCTCCTTGGATATCTTCCATCTCTGTCTGCCTGCAGTACCATTGAAGTAATCGATTAAATAATTGCGGTGGTTTTGCCATTATTAATTGTTATTCTCAGGTGTCCATCGTACTGCAAAAGCCTCCTTTGGAATGGCTTCCCATAGTTGTTGGCGCTTAGCCATGAGATCTTTTACTTCCTGCTGCCCGAAGATAGTTACAGAGTAAAAACGCTTTCTCTTCCCGCCTCGGATCCTGGTGGCCTCTCCTAACTTGGACTTGACGAAATCTTTTTCCTCTAACCTGTTTAAAGCAGCATGAAGTGCTCCTATACTCACACTTCTCCCCGTGAACGCTTCGATTTTCTTTTTCACCGAAATACCGTATGCTTGATTGCCTAATACGCCTACTGCCAGCAATACCATTTCTTCAAACTCCCCTAGGTATTTTCCTTTAGTACCCATTTTTTATTTTTTATCAAATGTATATAAAATATATTATATACAAAACAAACACATTATTATAAAAATGAAACTAAAAAAAAATCCAAATACATATGACAAGCTTCCTGTAAGTAAAGACAAAAAAAAAATTAAAAAATATATCGGAACACCGTATAATAAAAAA
>JBCCIX010000413.1:0-4277 GCA_039028075.1 Bacteroidota bacterium
ACCAAGAGCGAAGCACTCCGTCAGGCCAAACTGGAATTCCTTGAAACCGCACCTCCCGAAAAACAACATCCTTTTTACTGGGGTGCCTTTGTGGTCATCGGAGACGATAGTCCGCTATTCACCCGGTCATATCTTTGGGTGGCTCCGATTATTTTGATCGCGTTTTTATTGATATTGGTCGCGACAAGGCATCTCAAGCGGTCTCCCGGCATCTCGTAGGTAGGTCTTAACGTGGTATAATGAGGTTTTTTTGATTCACGTCTTCTGACCTTTGTTTAATCTTTGAATGAGTATTTCCGGAATGGGCACGACTTTTTTTAACCTATAATCCACACAAACCGCTCCTGTTTTCCCCGTAGCTGCTTCCTTATTTGTAGTCAGATTATCGAGCTGATAGAGCATATCAAAGCCATATTTGTTAAAATCATCGACAGCTAGCTTCACTTCCAATTCATCGCCATAAAAACTTTCCGACTTATAGTGTATAGCGACATCACTAACAATGATCCCAATATTTTCGGAAATATCAATTTCACTTTTAAACCCAAGGTGTTGTAAAAATTGAAGCCGGCATTCATGCATAATGCTTAGGATATTATCATTCCCTGCATGACCGCCGTAATTAATATCCGATACCCTAATCTTAATTTTTGTTTTAAAGATATACGGGTTAGGAAACTCAATTTTTATTCTGCCCATGAGTAAAAGCTGACTTGCTATTTCTTGATTTCGAATGTTAAATCTTGTAAATTATTTACAAATTCAAAATTATCACACCAAATCTTAGCTCATGAGAAGCCACTTTACTTATCTTATTTTGTTGTCGGCGTGCTTATTTGGCTGTACCGGTAAGAAGGAGTTTAAACCACTTGGTGATGATGCATTATTGGGATCGTGGAAGTTAGTCAAATACATCGATCATCAGCAAGGGCGTTCAGAATGGGAGACTTACTCCGATGATTATGTGTATCAAAAGCACTTGACCCCTACTCATTTTACCTGGGTAAAATATAAAAAGTCTAGCGATGAACTTGAGGGGATAGGTGGAGGGACTTACGATTTTGAAAGCAATACCTACACGGAAGATATTAAATTTTTTCTGCCGGCCGGTTCTTCAGAACTTGGCCAAACGATTCCTTTTGAGGTTCAAATTGATGAGGATGGGCTTTGGCATCACAACGGTTATGCAAAGCAGTTTGAATTTGATGTAGACGCAGGTGAAATGAGCGTAGTTGATTCGGTAAAAATAGAAGAGGTTTGGAAAAAAATAAGTCCGGATGCGAATGAGAGTGCACTTATGGGAACCTGGAATTTGGAGTCCTACCGGGCACAGGAAATGGATTCTCTGCGAAGTGAATACCCACCCTTTGTTGGCTATATGAAGTTAATTACACCTTCGCACTTCGTATGGATAAAGTATAGCACAGAAGGTGATGAAGTAATGGCTGCGGCGAGTGGGACGTATTCATACCAATCGGAAGTGTATGTAGAGAACATTGAAACGTGCTACCCTAAGGGAGAGGGCATTGTAGGAACCAGCGCTGAATTTGATGCGGAACTAGACCCTAATCATTGGAAGCATACCGGACAGGTTTATAAATTAGATAGCACCGGTGGGGAGCCATCTACGTTGTTTATTGATGAAGTATGGTCTAAAATCCTGGAATAAGGCTATTCGGGACGCCTTCTCAATGTAGTAGTCACATTGATCCAGCAACCTACAGTTATAGAGCTTCCTTCATTTAGATTCAAGTCAAATATTTCGCCTATAGACGGAAACTGAGCTTCAGCTGCTTTCATACCTTTGGTGTTGCCTGCCTTTTCGTACATATCGTAGGCGGCAAGATAAATCGCCCGGTCGTCTACTTTGCTTTTCAACTGTTTGCAATCATCAAAACTGCCCATATAGAGATTGCCAACCAGCGTATAGGCTTTTGATAGAGAGGGATCTGCACCTACTGCTTGTAATGCATACTTTCTGGAATTGGATTTCTGGCCTTTTTTGCTGAATTGAATTGCCATTTCATAATAGACATCTGCTTTTTTGGTATTATCCGGGGCTAGGTCCACGGCCTGATTGAAATACTCCATCGCAGTTTTAAAATCGCCATTCGCAGCACTACGGATTCCAATTACTTTGGCAATACCAAAATCAGGATTCTTCTCTTGAACGATTTTAGCGGCATCAAGGAATATGGGCAGTTGTGAACAATTGCCAGCGAGTGATAGTCCCATTATTTTTTTTGCCAACCCCAAATCATCAGGTTTCTCTTTAAGCTTTGGCCCTAATTTGTTTTCAATAAAATCGCAGTCAACTTTTACCATGCTGGTCAATAGCTTATCCACCATTTCTTTTTGTTTTTGAACCTTCGCTTCGTCCTTGCCTGATTTTAACTTTTCGTCAATAATATTGGATATGGCATCGTACTCCTTCAGTACTTGCTCGTCGGTTAATGATTTCGTGGCTGCGTTGTACCTGCGAACCACATCCATGTAGGCGACGAGTAGATTAGTATTCAACTGCGCTCCGCTTTTTTCAACCGTATTTTTAAAAAGATCAAACAACTCCTGGTACTTCGATTTATCTTTCTTCCAAAATTTATAAGCGGCAAAAGCCTTTCGGTTCAATACATTAAGCTCATCATTAAAGTAGGTGATCCGATCGTCATAAAGTTTTAGCGCCTTTTCTTGATACTTCGCTTTTTTTTTAGGGTCAGTCTCCGCCTTTTCAAGCGCTTCGTAAATTTTTATGCCATTGATGTAGATAGAAGCATTGAGATCCGGGGCGTTATCCAGCAACCACTGAAGGGGTTCGGTAGCCTCATTGTATTGTTTTCCTTTTAGCGCATCAGTGTAAAGTGCCACTTTTTCTTTGGCAGTAGCCTCATCTTCAGGCCATTTAAAATTGTTTTGAGCCAGAATGCTGCCCACGCACACCATCACCAATGCACTCGTACTAAACAATATCCTCATGATTTGTGATTTACCATTTTGAAAGAACAATAAAGGTAAAAAAATAAAATAAAAGATGAATCAACCGCACACACATAGAATCAGCTTGCGAATTTGATAACCTTGAGTTCGGGTGTTTAACGATCGTTTTCCCGTTCCGGTGAACAAACTAAACCTGCCCGGATAAAAATGATTGAACAGGTACGAATTAGAAAAAAGGACTACGCGTGTTTTTGCGCTTTGAGCTACTCAAAAAACCATTTCGGCTTTACTCGTCATTTATGCAATGATATAGCAATGGGAGAAGGGCTAAGGCCCACATTTGTGACAACATGACTCATTTATTGCTCTTCTATCATTCACATACTGCCATAATTACCGATTTGATTTACTTTTTTGACGTGGTTTATAATTTGATGAAAGGCAGTCTGGAGGAAGAAACAAATGAATTTTGAAAAATATACAATAAAGTCACAGCAAACGCTTCAAAAAGCGGCTGATATCGCCAGTTCGCTCGGGCAGCAAGCGATCGAGCCGGGGCATCTGCTAAAGGCATTGCTGATGACTGATGAAAATGTGTTCTCATTTTTAGTAAAAAAGTTGGGTCTTAATAAGAACTTGCTTTCTACTAAATTGGAAGAGATTTTGAATCAATACCCAAAGGTATCCGGGCAGCAACCTTACCTTTCTAATGATGCAGCTGCTGCCTTGCAGCATGCGGAAAAGCAGTTGAAACCATTCAACGATGAATACATAGCTGTAGAGCATATCATCATAGGTTTACTGGCAGGTAAAGAAAAAGTAGCCGCGTTGATGAAAGATACGGGTTTTGAGAATACAGCGCTGATAGAGACGATAAAGGAACTACGTGGAGGGGATTCTGTTAAGGATCAAAATGCAGAATCGAAGTACCGCTCCCTGGAACGTTATTCTAAGAATCTCAATGAAATGGCCAAGTCGGGAAAGATCGATCCGGTTATTGGTCGAGATGACGAAATACGCAGGGTGCTGCAAATACTTTCCAGAAGAACAAAAAACAACCCTATACTTCTCGGCGAGCCAGGTGTGGGAAAGACTGCGATTGTTGAAGGCATGGCTCAGCGTATTGTGGACGGCGATGTTCCTGAAAACCTCAAAGACAAGATACTGATCTCGCTCGATATGGGCTTGTTGGTGGCTGGAGCTAAATATAAGGGTGAGTTTGAGGAAAGGTTGAAAGCGGTAATTAAAGAGGTAACTGATTCAGAGGGCCAGATCATTTTGTTTATAGATGAGATCCATACTTTAATAGGAGCAGGAAGCGGTGGTGAAGGAGCCATGGATGC
>JBCCIX010000414.1:0-4274 GCA_039028075.1 Bacteroidota bacterium
AACGGCATGAATAACTGTGCTATGATCCCTACCGCCAAAGTGATAACCTATGCTTTTTAAGGAATGATTCGTGTATTCTTTAGAAAAGTACATCGCCACCTGGCGCGCAATCACGATTTCCTTCTTCCGGATCTTATCCTTCAGCGAATCAACCTCAACTTTGAAATATTCAGCTACTGTCTTTTGTATATAATCGATTCCCACTTCGGTTTCAATATCTTGAACGATATTCTTCAAAGTCTGCTTAGCGAGCTCAAGGTCAATTTCTACTTTGTTGAGAGAAGCATGTGCGATGAGAGATATGAGAACACCTTCCAACTCCCGAATGTTCGTATCCACGCTGTAGGCCAGGTATTCTAGCACATTGTCCGGTATGCTGATGCCATCAGCCTGCATCTTACGTTGAATAATGGCTACTCGCGTTTCATAATCAGGCGTTTGAAGGTCTGCCGTAAGTCCCCATTTAAATCTGGATAGCAACCGTTCTTCCAAACCTTTCAAATCACGAGGAGGGCAATCACTCGTCATCACAATTTGCTTCCCGGCTTGGTGCAAATGATTGAATATATGAAAAAAAATCTCCTGAGTACGTTCTTTGCCGGCCAGGAACTGAACATCATCAATGATGAGGATATCTACCTGCATGTAGAAGTTCTGAAATTCCTGAATTTTATTGTTCTTAAGCGCATCTATAAACTGATTGGTGAACTTTTCGGACGATACGTAAAGCACGAAACTATTGTGCACCTTTCGCTTGATTTCATTACCAATAGCCTGCACTAAATGCGTTTTCCCTAAACCTACACCTCCATACAACATAAGCGGATTAAAAGAGGTCACCCCGGGCTTTTGAGCCACGGCATAACCCGCTGATCGCGCCAATCTATTACAGTCACCTTCTATGTAGGTGTCAAAGGTATAATTTCGATTAAGCTGACTTTGCTGGTAAAGACTATCTACCGTTTTCAAATGAAATGGTGATACGTACTCGTCTTTACCGGTACCGTACCCATTGGCATTGCCCTTGTTCGGTAAATTCACCGAAAGTGGTTGGGAGTGGCTGTTCCCACGATCAACAATGACCGAATATTCCAGCCTCGCATCATTACCCATTACCGAAGTGATAGCTTTTTTGAGAATATGAACATAATGCTCCTCCAGCCATTCATAGAAAAATTGACTGGGCACTTGAATGGTTAACGCTTTCTCATCGCATTTAATTGGAATTATCGGGCTAAACCAGGTATTAAAACTTTGCTCAGCTACCTTCTCGCTTATCACCCGCAGGCAATCATTCCAAATGGATTCGCAGTCTTCGCGCATTAATTACTTATCAACTCTTTAGTACGATGGCCCAGTAGATTCTGGGAAAAAAGGGAAACAAATTTGGAGAAAAAAACACGAAGATGAAAGGAAGAATTCTCATGAATGTGAGATAATTTTTGATGCTTGTAAGATATGAATATGAAATCTTCGAAATATATAAAACAGTGCTACATGGCGTTTTGATCCAATGAAAAAATCTTCCGAAACAAGTAACTTTACTAAAAGAAAACGGCACCCATGGAACAAAAAAGCAAATCACTTTTTAACGATTTTAGCAAGGTTTCAAAGTCTGAGTGGTTGGAGAAGGCTACGGCTGACCTTAAGGGAGAAAACCCGCTTGAAAAATACAGTTGGACCATAGAAAAAGATATAATAGCAGCTCCGTATTATGACCAAACGGATGTAGAAGATCTTAATCTTTCACCGTTTCAAAATCGACTGAATAATGGCAATGGAGCAGCAGCGGCAAGGCAATGGCTCAATCTTCAGCAGATCAACGTCACCTCAATCTCTGCGGCAAATCAAGAAGCATTAAAAGCTCTAAATAGCGGTGCAGATGGTATCCATTTCGAAATCAAGAAGGCGATTTCTCCAGAGATTTTGCTGGACCAAATAGTACCCGAATACTGTTACTTATCCTTCAATCTGGATCATCATGCTAAAGCCGTAGTTTCCGTTTTGACTGAGTTTTTTGAAAAAAATGAAAATGCCAAAGGGGCAATCTTGGTCCATGATGCAACCCCTTATGAGCAACTTGAATTATTTGAAAAATGTAACACCACGGGCATCAATTGCCTCACCGTGCCGGCCAGTGATAAAGAAACATTTTCAGATCAAATAGAAGAACAACTACATAAGATAGATGAGTTACTGAGTGCGACAGCTGCCGCAGGATACAGCTTTACCGAAGTTGTGAAGTCACTTCATGTTTCATCTTATATTGGAGTCGATTATTTTGCAGAAATGGCTAAGCTGAGAGCGCTCAGAAATTTAGTATTTCAGCTAGCAAGCCACTTCGGAACAAAAAATATTAATCCAGAGGACCTAACCATCAGAGGTATATCCAGCTGCTGGATCAAGGAGAATTATGAACCCTACGGAAATATGCTCAAGGGAAGTACGGCCGCGATGTCAGCCATACTCGGAGGTTGTAACGAGTTGGTCGTTCAGTCTAACCCCAGCGAAGAAGCGTTCTCCAAAAGAATTGCACGAAATATTTCTAATATGCTGAAAGAAGAAGCTCATCTTGACAAAGCTGTAGATCCTGTTGCGGGTACTTATTATCTGGAGAAGCTTACTGACTCTATTGCCAGGGAGAGTTGGTCGAAGTTTTCGGATCATAAAAAGAAATTTGGAGGGCATTATAATCAACACCTTCCTTCCCCGGCTAAGGCAAGTACTCAACACTGGATGTCAGCCGAAGGAATAGAAATACCTTCCCACAGCAAAAAAGTCGATTATGAACATATTGGTTTTTCTGCAGGACTTTCGCCTTATCTCAGAGGGCCTTATTCAACCATGTACGCAGGAAGACCCTGGACCATTCGCCAATACGCTGGTTTTTCGACTGCTGAGGAATCAAACGCTTTTTATCGAAGGAATTTGGCCGCAGGTCAGAAAGGTCTTTCAGTAGCTTTTGATTTGGCAACGCATCGCGGCTACGACTCGGATCACCCCAGAGTAATGGGTGATGTAGGAAAAGCCGGTGTAGCTATAGACTCCGTGCTGGACATGAAGATCTTATTCGATCAAATACCACTGGATCAGATGTCTGTATCTATGACCATGAATGGAGCCGTCATTCCGATCATGGCTTTTTTTATAGTAGCTGCGGAAGAGCAAGGAGTAGATAAAGTAAAACTCAGTGGCACCATCCAAAATGATATACTCAAGGAGTTCATGGTGAGAAATACATATATTTACCCGCCGGCACCTTCCATGAAAATCATTGGAGACATATTCGAGTATACAGCTGAATATATGCCTCGCTTTAATTCCATAAGCATTAGCGGCTATCATATGCATGAGGCCGGAGCGACGGCAGATATTGAACTCGCATACACCCTGGCAGACGGTCTTGAGTACCTGAAAACGGGTATAGAGGCAGGCTTAGATGTAGACGCATTCGCTCCCAGACTTTCGTTTTTTTGGGCCATAGGCATGAACCATTTCATGGAAATCGCTAAGATGAGAGCTGGTAGATTACTTTGGGCTAAGTTGGTAAAACAGTTTAACCCGAAAAACCCGAAATCTTTGGCCTTAAGAACGCACTGCCAGACTTCTGGTTGGAGTTTGACGGAGCAAGATCCTTTTAATAATATTACCCGCACCTGCGTAGAAGCGTTAGCCGCTGCATTAGGTCACACCCAGTCGTTACATACTAATGCACTGGACGAAGCCATTGCGCTTCCAACTGATTTCTCCGCAAGGATCGCTCGAAACACGCAGCTATATTTGCAGAAGGAAACTAACATTACCAAAGTAGTCGACCCTTGGGCAGGCTCTTATTACGTTGAATACCTGACCAACGAGCTAGTGCATAAAGCATGGACACATATCCAGGAAATAGAGGAGCTTGGCGGGATGGCCAAAGCGATAGAAAGCGGTTTGCCAAAGATGAAAATTGAAGAAGCCGCCGCCAGAAAACAGGCGAGAATAGACTCAGAAAAAGACGTAATCATTGGTATCAATAGATATCGGACGGACGAGAAAACCGAGATGGACATCCTGGAGGTCGATAATGCCAAAGTTCGGGACGAGCAAATACAGCGGCTTAACGAAATGAAAGCTTCGCGAAATGACGAACTTGTAACTGGGGCATTGACCCGGCTCGAAGAGGCCGCCCAAACCGGCAAAGGTAATCTTCTGGGGTTGGCCGTAGATGCGGCCAGGCATAGGGCCTCATTAGGTGAAATATCCATGGCCATGGAAAAGGCATTTGGAAGATA
>JBCCIX010000415.1:0-4236 GCA_039028075.1 Bacteroidota bacterium
AAACTGCCGTCATCATCTCTTACGCTCAGCAAAGGAGACCAATACCTGGTATTATCAAATAATCCTCCGAATTCCGGGCCACCTGAATTTGCGCCAAAGGGAACTTGCTTATCATTGGTTCGGGAAAATAAAACACTCAACCCGGCACTCAGTTTATCTTTGGTATAATCCAAATTAGTTCTGCCACTAATGCGCTCTAGTTCGGAGACATCTGCAATACCTCTGTGCTGAAAGTAATTGGCCGAAAAGTAATATTTCAAATTCTTGAAACCTCCACTTCCGCCAATCTGTTGTTGATGAATGGTGCCGGTTCGGGTCACTTCGTCGATCCAATTTGTACCGTCTCCCGCATTATTTATTAAAGCAGGAGAGTAAATAGGGTCCTCTCCAGGGTTATTTGATAGGAAAACTTCATTTGAGACCGTGGCAAATTGTTCGGCATTTAACATGTCGTATTCTCGATCAAGTCGTTGTAAGCTGAAAGAAGAGCTATAATCTAATGTTAGCTTTTGAGCACTTCCGCGTTTGGTGGTGATAAGGACCACACCATTGGCGCCTCTTGCGCCATATATAGCAGTGGCAGACGCATCTTTGAGTACCTCTATGGATATGATGTCTTGTGGGTTTATTCCGTTCAGCGGGTTACGGGGTGGAGATGAGCGATGGCGGGATGACGAACCCGGTTGAACATTTTCGCTCGTCACCGGAAACCCATCGATTACGTAAAGCGGCCCACTCGCACCAAGCACAGAAGAAGCTCCCCGAATTTTTACATCGAAACCTCCTCCTGGTTGCGCGCTGGCCTGTGTAAGCACTACGCCGGGAGCCGTGCTTTGTAATAAGTTACTAGCAGAAACCACAGGACCAGGGTTCATATCAGCTTCCCTGATCGAAGCTACAGATCCTGTAATGTCGCTCTTTCGCTGCGTCCCGTAGCCTACTACCACAATCTCCTCTAGCGTTGAAATATCAGCCTCAAGCGTAACGGTTATAAAATTAGCAGAAGTTAGTTTTAATTCTTGCGCGGCGTACCCTACAAAAGATACCACAATAGTCTGTCCTTGATTTGCCTTTATTTCAAAATTACCTTCAAAATCAGTTACCGTTCCAATGCCAGTTTCTTTCAATAAGATAGTGGCACCTGGTAAGCCATCAGGTTCGTCAGATGCCTTTACCTTGCCTTTTACCAGTAGTTGGGCCTGAAGACAAAGTGGAAGAAAGACACAGCCTAAAGTAAAGGCTAAGATCAGTTGTTTATTTATCCTCTTAAAAAAGGGCGTTTCGTTTTGAAGTATATCGATCCTGCGCTCTTTCATGCTAAAAAACATTCATGATCAAAAACATAAAGAATATAAAAAGCGCGATTAATCCGGCTGCAGAAATGATAACCTTGAAATTTACGGTTTTAGATACTTCTTTCTTATTCATATTGTAAACTTCAGCCTTTAGTACGCTGAAAAGCGTGTGAAGATTCATTTAGTAAGTGGGGTAAATTCGTTTGACTCAACCTAAAAAATGGATTACCCGACATTAACGCATTAAGATGATCGTTTTAGTAAGGCTGGATGCTGGATTTTGCATATTCGGAAGGTGTCATTCCGTATTTTTTCTTAAAGACCTGGCTGAAATATTTCCGATCGGAAAACCCTACGCTGTAGCAGGTTTCTGCGACAGACTGGCGATAGGAGGTAAGCAGCTTTGCCGCCTGGGAAAGACGATAGTCCCTGATGAATTCAACGATAGTAAACCCTGTTAGCGCTTTAAGTTTTTTGTAAACCACCGAATGACTCATACCTAGCTCAGCGGAAAGCAGTTTAGTATCCAACTCAGCACTGTCCAAGAATTTATCGACTACCTGGGTAAAATCAATTAGAAACTGTTCATCTGGCGTGTTCATATCTACCGCTTTAGGTTGAGTTAAATACTCGGTCCTTAACTTTTCCCTCAGCACTTGCCTGCTCTGTAGCATGTTACGGATCCTGGTGCGAAGCATGGAAGCATTAAAAGGTTTTGTGATATACTCATCCGCTCCGGACTCATACCCTTCTTTCATAAAAATCAGGCCTGTCCGGGCAGTGAGAAGAATAACCGGGATGTGGCTTGTTCGTACATCCGATTTTAATTTTTGTACCAGATGTATTCCATCCATTTCGGGCATCATGACATCAGAAATGATAAGATCCGGCAATTCTGCCTCAATGCTTTCAAGCGCTTTTAAACCATCTTCTGCCTTCGTTATTCTGAACTCGTCTTCCAGCACTTCTCCAATAAAATTCCTAATGTCTTCATTGTCCTCCACTACCAGAACGAGTTCATCCTTTTCATCCGTCAGTATCTCCTGAGAAGCCGTAGGCACAGGCTTTCCTTGGGAAGTATATAGTGTAATGGATTCGCTATCCAGAAAGTCATTTAAAAGTTGGTCCGGTGAAAAATGATCTTTACCCGGCAAAATAGTGATGGTAAAGGTAGTGCCGACCCCAAGCTCACTCTCAACACTGACCTGGCCGTGATGGAGTTTAATGATATCGGATACGATAGATAACCCAATGCCAAATCCCGACTCGGACAACTGTACGGCATTGTCGGTCTGATAGAAGCGCTTAAATACGTTTTCAAGCTGATCCTTAGGTATCCCCTTCCCGGAATCTGAAACTTGGATCACGATGTTTTCGCCTTCACCAGTCACCTGAAGTTCAACGGCCTGACCGGAAGGTGTGTATTTGAGCGCATTACTTAACAGATTATAGAATACTTTTTCCAGTTGGTCCCGGTCATACCAGGCTTCGATCAGGTCTGACGAATTTTTAAATGTAAATCGAATGTTTTTTTCCTCGGCCCTGGCTTGAAATGCAAGAAAAATCTCTTTGGCAAATTTTACCAGGTTACCTTTCGCTACTTTTAGTGTCAATTGTTTAGACTCTAGCTTTCTAAAATCAAGTAATTCATTGACCAATTGTAGCATGTGATGGCTATTTGAACGTATGTTAGAAATAGACTTTGCCACTACAGCGCTTGCCTGAGCTCTTTTCAGGAGCTGTTCGATCTCGCCAATGATCAGGGTCAACGGCGTTCGAATTTCATGAGATATATTGATGAAAAATTTTTGTTTGATCTTTCCTATCTCGGCTTCTTTTTCCCTATTCAGCTTTTCTAATGATAAGTTCGCCCTTAACTGTTCTAATCGCACGATATGAAGTCGATAGGAATACAGTAGTAGTAAAAAAAGTAATAGGTAAAGTACAAATGCCCACCATGCTTTCCACCAAGGACTGGCGATCTTAAAGGTTACATCAGTGATTTGGGTACCTTCTAACGTTTTAAACTTTATGGTGTAATTCCCAGGGTTTAGGTTAGCTAATGTGATATAGCGTTGTGAACCCATATCCACCCAGTCCTTATTTAAAGGCTCTACCATCAGTTGATATTTCACTTCGGAAGAGGTGGGATAAACCAGAGAACCGTATTCAAAAGTCAGTACGTTTTCATCGTGAGAAAATTGGTATGCATTCTCTTTTTTATATTCCTCAGAGATCGATCTGTTGAATAGCTTTATACCGAATAGCTGAACCTCCTTACTGACGTGATTTACCGGCTTATCATCACCAAATGATACTGCGCCATCGGTATTTCCAAAAAACAAGCGTCCTTCAAAATCCAACGTCGCCGAATTGATGTGGTACTGACCGTTTAAACCCGGTAACATTTGTGCTTTCCCCTGGTGATCTATATGATAGACACCTTCTTTTGTAGCGATATAAACACCTCCCGATTTAGCAGGAAGTATCGAGAGCACCGTGGCGGTGGGAGATAGCTCTTTCCCGGTAATTTGCATAAGCGTATCATAGGTGTTTGTCGTTTTGTATAGCCCCTTACCCCATGTACCTATCCAGGTAGCCTCCTGGTCTTGATGTATTGAAATACTGTTTTTAATTTCATCCTCGAATAACCTGAGAAACGTTCGCGCCTTATCGTCAAACAGAAATAACCCTTCGCCAAAAGTACCTACCAGAGTTCCTTGCTCCGGTGTAAGAAAAAGAGTGACTACATTTACAGGTACACTCTCTCCATCAGTATTGGGCTTAAAGGTGGAAAATACCTGACTCCTCTCGTCAAATAAATTAAGCCCACCTCCCCAGGTGGCTATCAAATATTGATTTTCGCCCAAGTAGACTACATCCCTAACGTCATTATGGCTAATGGAACTGGGTTTTCCCGGCTGGTTTAGATACTGAAAAA
>JBCCIX010000416.1:0-4230 GCA_039028075.1 Bacteroidota bacterium
AGATTAGGCAACTGGAGTTGAAATTCTTAGCGAATGACTAAACGTAAAACACTTTCCCCGACTTTCAACTTGGTAAGCGAACTTCTTGCTAACCAACTCGCAATCGAACAGCTTAGATCAACTGACGAACTCCGCAACGGAGGAACCTGTGCGACCAGGCGGGCTGGCCTGCCAAAACACCCGGGCGTGCGGCTGGATAAGAGCGTTGGGAAGGTGATTGTTTTGGCTTGACTTTTTTGCTTCGTTTTTGTGTCAAGACAAAAATAAAGAGCCTGCCCGGCTTGAGGGCATGGACGAACGAACAACTCAACTTACACCGTGATCCTCCAGCAGGCAGTCTGGTTTTTAGCTGAACTGCCGGACAACTCAACGCAGATCGACTAACTGCTTAACTGCGAACGAACGAACCGCTACTTTAAGGGCTAACTCAAAATCACGATAACAATCTTTAGCACGAATGCGCCTGAGTGCTTTCTGCAGGTTCGCCTGAACTTCACCGCTCCGCAAGCCATTCTGAAAGTATACCTCTTTTCTCATCATTCGTGCTTCTGGAATTTTACTTCTAACCGCAGTGCTTTGTAGATACTGTTGTGGGTGTTGGCTAGTAGAGCTATCTTCATGCTTTCCGCCAAGTTCGGGGCGCACTACTGCTAGCTTGGCGTTACCCAACATATACTATTGAAAATACCTTAAATTAGGTATCGTAAATTTAGATTGACTTGATTTTTTTATCAAAAAGTAAAAATGAAAAAACAACTTTTCTTTTCACTCACTTTCGCACTGGCTGGTATAGCAGTACATGCCCAGCAAGCCTTTGTATCAACAGGAGGAACGGCCGATATCGGATCAGAAAGCATCACTTATGTAGTAGGTCAAATGACGAACCAAAGCAGTAATCAACTCCATTTCGGAGTATTGCAAGTATTTGATATGTCTGGCGAGATACTCGGAATCGATAATCCTGAAGGGGTTGACTTCAGTATCTACCCCAACCCAACCACACAATTCCTCAAAGTGAGGTACAGTGGGGGTAAGCCGCTCTCGCTCACCTATAAATTCTTCGACCTGCAAGGAAGAGAGGTAGTTAGCGGTACTATGCAAGGGGATGAACCGTCCATTGATGTAACACGCTTAGCTAATCATCAATACCAACTCATGGTTTTTAGTCGAAACCAACTCATAAAAACTTTTAAAATTGTTAAAAAATGAAAAAATATATATTCAACCCATTGCTTATTGGCCTGGCTCTCTTTGCATCCATCATTACCCAGGCGCAAACACCTCAAAAACTGAGCTACCAAGCTGTGGTAAGAGGATCGGACGGCACACCTCTTGCCGATCAGCAAGTGGGCATGCGCATCTCGTTGCTCCAAGGTAGTGCTACAGGTAGTGCAGTCTATACCGAAACTATTGTCCCAACCACCAGCAGCTCTGGACTGGTGAGTATTGAAATAGGCGCAACAAATCCTTCGGATTTTGAAGCTATTGATTGGGCAGCTGGGCCTTATTTTATCCAAACGGAAACTGATTTAAACGGGGGTACTAACTATACTATTTTAGGAACCAGTCAGTTGCTCAGTGTACCCTATGCGCTTCAGTCCAATAAAGCGAAGGTGGCAGATAGTGTAACCAATATATCAGCAGATTTACCTGCTTTTGAAGGTTGGGACCAGGATGAAAGTGATGATTTTTCCGGAGATTACGATGACTTGTCTAATAAACCCGCCAGCTTTAACGATGCAGATGCAGACCCTATGAATGAACTACAAACGTTAGAGATAGATAATAATACGCTTGCTATTTCCGATGGTAATACTGTTACATTACCTGAATTCAGTATTGGAACGGGTGACATTACATCAACTGAAATCGCCAATAACACGATTATCAATGCTGATATTAGCTCCTTAGCTAACATTGGTATTTCCAAAATATTGGGGAGTTCCGGGATAGAATTTTCGTTACCTACCGGCTTCACCCGGTTTGATAGCAATGAAGCTGGCACTAAAACCCTGACCAGTATTACGATGAGTATACCTGCTACTGGGTACGTACTGGTAATCACTTCGGGTTACGTTAATTTTTTCAACAGGGACAGAACGATGAACATCGGTGTAAGCACTAATACCACCACCTTAAACGGAGAAGTTAGGTTAGGTTATCTTGATGGCAGTGACAACAGTAGATATCAGATGCCGTACACTTCTTCTTACGTATTTCCCGTTGCAGCAGGGACAAGAACATTTTATGCTCTTGCTTCCGGAAGCTCTACTTTTGACACAGGGGTAGTTAATGTATCTCCTCGTTCGCTCATTGGTATCTTTATTCCTAAAAGGTATTAGCATATGAAAACAAGTATTGCTGTTATTGTTTTCACGGGGATTACTATCTGCGTTTTTGCCTAGCAAAATGTGATCAGTAATGTCGGGGTAATTTTCTCTGATTCAGGAGTTGTTTTTATTTCTATCGGCCAAACCGGGAATACCATCAGTGAAGGACCTAATGGAAAAGTTATAGCCGGCTTGGCGCTATTACTTAGAAATTCTGCGCCTATATTTAACTCAAATCGCCTACCTCCTTTTCCAGAAGCATTTATTGGAGCTAGTTATTCGGTTGTCTTACCTAACTAGCGCAGTGGAATGCCGAACATGACTATCTGAACGAAAATTTATAAACAATAGAACCCACGTCTCAGCAGATATACACATACTGTATTAATTGAATTCTATTAACTTATTCACCCATTCATCTACTCGTTGAAATTCCCCGGTGCCCAAAACTTCAAAATAGTCAATCAACAAGAGTTGATCCTTATGATTCAAGACATAACGATAGCACCCTATCGGCCATCCACTGTCGTTTGAGTAGTACCTGCGTCCCTTGCTCAGCATATCACCGTCAGGATCAACTCCTTCATATTCCTCAAAATTCATGAAGACTTTGTCCTTTTCTTGCCGATCTATAGACTGTAATCTTAAAGCATAATCACCAGCCTGTTCCAAACGAAGAAAATACTCATTGTTAGGTCTATCGCTTGTCGAGGTAAGCCAAAAATGAGTGATTCCTTTGCTGCGATAACCAGATGGCGTAAGTCCAAACAAAGGAAGGAACATCTGGTTGCCCGAAAGGTTCACTATCGCATTTTCATTATCCAATTTGAAGGTTGTAGCCGAAACATAATCAAAAAAATATTTTGGTTCAGAAAAAACCTCCCATTTCGGTTCACCATCATCCATAGGGTATTCTACCCCATCTATAATGATCGAGGAGCTTCCCTCAAACACCTCTTCATCAAGTTCTTCTGCTTCAAACACCCAATCTGACAAGTCTAGCTCCAAGTCGCTTGACTCTAAGTTTGTGAATTCGGTGATCGTACGACTGATTAACAGATCACTATACCTTAAGCTTTCCGAGCGGACTGGAATGCCTTCATCTTCAGGAAGTGGGCCTGGAAAGCTTCTGGACAGTGCAAGTTTCGGTATTTTAAGCTCCTCTGTGATCCAGGTCGTATAAATGGTTTTAATTTTCCTCTTACGGTATTCTGTTGTTTTGACTGCCTTAAACTTCCTGGCATCAAAGTCCCCCGACTTCTCCTCATCAACCTGCTGTTCCCAATTCAGTGGTTCACCAAATATCTCTGGCTCTTTATCAGCTAAAGTCAGTTCAACGTTGGCATAATAGACAGACGCTGTTTTTTGAGATTTATTCAAAAACCATTCGGCGCCTAACCGAAAATCTTGGACGGTATAGCCATCCTCTGATTCGACGATATAAAAAGACTCACCCGGAGAAAAATGATATACCTCCGAACGATCTCTTCTTTTACCCTTTTTTGTCAACTCGTTTCTTACATCATCTACTGTCTTTCCTTCGCGCTCCAACATCTCGAGCAACTTTGGACTTGCCAAACTATCTTCATTCAACTCATTAGCTGAGACAGTTTTAAGGGTGATACGAAATTCAGGTCTAAAGACAGTTGGTTGTGCTTGTGCTAAAGCGAATGCAGGTATAAATAGGATAAACAGACAATAACGCATGGTATCAGAATTTTTGTTGATCCAATTTAAATAAATTCTTTACTGTCCCAACCTTTGATTATTCAATACTTTTATTGAATAACCTAAAAACACTGAATGGTTCATGCCAATTATATGGATAGAGCTAGTTATATATAACTTCTACGTGATTAAAAAAGCTGACAACAAAGCCTAATGATTATTGGAAGGCACA
>JBCCIX010000417.1:0-4211 GCA_039028075.1 Bacteroidota bacterium
GCTAACTTTAAAAGATCAGAGCAGGATTTTTTACGTCAGAAAAAACTTTTTGAGGAAAAGGTTATTTCCGAGGCCGACTTTCAATTGGCAGATGCCAATTATCAAATAGCAGAACAAGACTATGAGTCTTCAAAAGAAAGTGTAAATGCCGCTGAATATAGTTTATCTAGCGCCGAAGCAATAGTGGTAGATGCCAAAGAAAACCTTCGTCTTACCAGCTTAACGGCACCTATGAGTGGTATCGTCTCCAAGCTTCCCGTAGAGCTTGGCGAAACCGTACTAGGTACTTCCCAATTTCAGGGGACTGAGGTCATGCGGGTGGCAGACCTTTCCAAGATGGAAGTGAAGGTGGACGTAAACGAGAACGATATCATCAAGATCAGTACAGGAGATACGGCAATTATCGACGTAGACTCTTATTCCTATCTGGATAAAACTTTCAAGGGAGTTGTTACACACATTGCGAATACTGCCAATGATAAGGTATCTGCAGATGCAGTAACAGAATTTGAGGTGAGAATTCAGATTTTGAATAGTTCTTATCAGGATCTCATTAAAGAAAAAGGATTAAAGTATCCATTTCGTCCCGGTATGACTGCAAGTGTGGATATTATTACAGAAGTGAAGAAAAATGTTCTCACTGCTCCATTGGCGTCAGTTACCACCAGAACTGAAAATCAAGAAACCGAGGAGGAGGAAACAATAGTAAATGACTTGCAGGAAGAAGAGGTGAAGGAGGTGGTATTTGTGGTCCAAGATGGAAAGGCTGTAAAGCAAGAAGTGACAACCGGGATTAGTGATTTTGAGCAAATTGAAATATTAACCGGCTTGGAAGAAGGAACCGAAATTGTTTCGGGACCATTTTTAGCAGTTTCTAAAAGGCTTGAGGATGGTGATAGGGTAGAAGCCGAAAGAAAAGAGAAGATGGAAGATTAATCTTTTGCTGCTGTCAGGACAGATATTGTGTCAAAAATAAGCTTGTTGGCCATTTTTCCGTCTTATATTCTCTGTTACCGAGGTTACTATTTTTTTTATCGTGTTTTTTGTGATTTAAATAGAATCCTTTGAAAATCCGCCTTTTGGCCCAACGCTTCGTTACTCAAAATTTCAAAAGCCTCGATTTGAACCAAAAATCCAGTTTTGCAAAGGATTCTAATATTTAACCATCCTTAATCAGGAAGTTTTTGATCGCTCGTTCTGAGGATTAATCCTTGTAATCAAGATCACAAAACGGCACTGACTGAGCTTATAGCTGTTTGATAGTAAATGAGTTACAAAATCTATCATAAGCAGGTAATGAGTGTTCGCAGTTCGATGGTTCTCCACTGCCTTTTAAGTGAATCATCTTAAAAGGTAAAGATGAACTTCCTAGTTATAGCTTCCGATCAGGCTGAAAATGGGATGATTACAGTAAAGTCCATCTGCAGTTACCATGGCAGCTAATTTGAAATCAAGGAAATACGGTTTAGTTCACTGATGATCAGCATTTTTGCTTATGAATCCAGGTTACCTGGTCTCTTTAAGAAGGCTTCCCGGGATCTGGTTTATGAAAACCATTTTTTAAAGCAACTACCTGCTCAAGGGCTGCGTTAATTTTTTGTATTTTGATAAATAGTTCATCTGATCTATGTTTGCAGTCCGCCATTCATATTGTTTTCTATCACTCACCCAGCCTCAAAGCTTTCATCTTCCGTATGATGATCGCTTGTTCTTCCAGCATTAAAATATGGAAAGCATCAAGTTTTCATACTGTAGGATGGAATCATCAAAGCCGATGACTTTTGAGAAAAGGAACACGCTTTTGCCGGAGAAGATGGAGGTGTTTTCTCTACACTCCTCTAGCGAAGCGTTGATCCGGAAAAGAGGTGTTTTACTTAAATCAATGAGTATGGAATTTGACTTGACAAAATCAAATCCTGCGGAAAACCTAAGCATGATCGTTGTTTTCCTACAGCTATTCACATCCTACACACGTGATTTCCTGATTCCATCCGGGGAGGAGGTAGACCCGGATAAGCTCTCTGCATTCCCTTTTCAGCAGCCGCTGATTCAGGACTTTTCAACCAATTTCTGCAAGCTATCGAACACCACACTATCTCACTATTTCCATGGATACACTCAAAACACAGCCATTTGACCAGCTTCGCGTGATGAATGATCACGCAGCGATCAGGACGGAATTGGATCACCTTCGATCCTTGCTACCCCCATCGGTGCAGATGACTTCCTGCCTGTACCAGGTTGGGATAGGCATTTCCGAAATCATGGGCCCCAATGGATGGCCAACGGGCTATTCCTACGATGCGTTTGGCAGGCTGCAGGCCATCACAGAGCACTGCGGTGACCTGCTCACGGAATATGACGATGCCACCGCTTTAGAATCCAAGTAAAAACATGATCAAAAAAAGTAAAAAAATGAAGTATTTTCAGATGATATTAAAAGGGGCGTTAGTTTTTCTCACCTTCATGGTGGTAAGTCAGACGGGCTTTGCCCAGTCCTGTCAAGGGGTTGACAACTGTCCTCCGGGAGATGATTGTGGGCTTACTACCTACTACCGGGACCAGGACCGGGACGGGCGTGGCAACGCGAAGGTGACCCGTCAGTGCATCGATCAGCCTGCGGGTTACGTAAGCAATCCGGATGATTGTGATGATACCGATCCTAAGGTTTGGAATACCTGCGGCAGCGCCGGCAGTGGTGGTGGCAGCAGCGGTGGTACTGGCAGTGGTAGCAGTTGCACAAAAAGGACCTGGTATGTGGACCTGGATGGTGACGGCTGGGGGATGGCCCTTTCCTCGGGCAGGAATCAGAATATTTGTCTTGTCCTAAAATAGGTTTACACATTTTGTAACAAAAAACGTGTAAAAGAATGAGTAAACGACAAGTCATTTTAGGATTAAAACCGCCAAGTCAATTTACGATTGAAGAGCGTAAATTGATTATCGAAGAATACCTTCAAACAGGAGTTACGAAACGGGAGATTTGGAGGAAGTATACCGGTCGTGAGAAAGAAAAAGGACATTTGATAAGGTGGATGCGTCAACTGGGCTACGATATACCACCCAAGTGGGGTAAATTGTCCCATAGAAATTCAGCGTCCATGCCAAAACAAAAGCCTGAGCAATCGATTGAAAATATTCAATTGAAAGAAAAAATTGCTCAAGTTGGAGAAGGCTCTGGTTCAGTCCGAACTAAGGGCGACAGGTTTAGAGACAATGATTGAAGTAGCTGAGAAAGCGCTGAAAATCAACATCAGAAAAAAGTTGTTCACCAAACGATCTTCAAAATGAAAGAGAATAATCCACACATAGGATTGGCCAGGATATGCTGGTTGTTTGGTGTTACAAGACAGGCATATTACGTTCATCTGCACAATAGTATAGACAAGGGCCTGGAGCAGGAACTGTTGATAAAAGAAGTACTCCGGATCCGTAAGCAACATCCACGGATTGGCACAAGGAAGCTGTATGTAATGCTGGAAGGCTTTATGTTACAGCATCAAATCAAAAGGGGCAGGGACGCTTTGTTCGACCTGCTTTCGGCACATAACCTGCTGATAAGACGGAGGCGAAGGTCAGTCAAAACAACCCAATCGCACCATTGGCTAAAGCGGTATCCCAACCTCATTAAAGACTTGCCCATCACAAGAGTAAATCAACTCTATGTGAGCGACATCACCTACTGGAAAACAGAGCAAGGATATGTGTACATCAGCCTGATAACCGATACCTACAGCCATAAAATTGTTGGTTATGATGTATCGATTCCCTTGAAGCGGAAAGCAGCATCAAGGCATTGCAAATGGCGCTCTCTGCCTTTGAAGAGGCAGAGTGCCATTTGCCCCTGACCCATCATAGCGACAGGGGAATACAGTATTGCAGCACAAAATATGTCAAGCTATTGCAGGACTATGATATTCAAATCAGCATGACAGAAAATGGCGACCCATTGGAAAATGCAATAGCAGAGCGGGTAAACGGCATATTGAAAGAAGAATACCTGGACGGCTATCAAGTACAGAACCTATATGAAGCAGGCGTACTTCTAAAGCAGGTAATTAAGCTATATAACGAAGAACGGCCACATATGAGCATAGGAAACTTAGTGCCTCAGATGGTACATTCGGGTCAATTAAACAAAGGAGAAAAGAAATGGAAAAATTATTATCAGAAAAAGGAAACTGTCAATCAGTTTTAGGACTAATCTTATA
>JBCCIX010000418.1:0-4211 GCA_039028075.1 Bacteroidota bacterium
AAGATAGTTTTTCGGTGCACCAATAAATAGGTTAAGATTATCTCGTGAGCTGAATAAATAGGTAATTCCATTATATTCAGCCGATAGGTTTTCTTGGCCGGATAGCGGCCCCTCTTCGCTGAAATATGAAACCAAATCATAGCCTCCTAGGGCCACATTATTCGAGTCGATATTGTGATACCATAAGTCACCCGACTGGGCGATGGCTAAACATGTAAGTACAGAAGCTAAAGTTGAAAGCGAAATTTTGAGCATTTTTGTTTTTAGCTCAAAACTGGGCACTTAGCCCCACAATTTCGTTCGAAGCAATTACCTCGAACAGAAAATCATGAAAGTTTTTCAAGCGCAAAATAGTGCTTGGGTGTAGTACCCTTGTACTTTTTAAAATACTTGTTAAAAGTTGTCTTTGAATTAAAACCCGCTTGTGTAGCAAGACCTAGATAATTCAGATGGTCGTTTTTCTTGTCGTGAGCAAGACGTATAAACTCTTCCACACGGTACCGGTTTAAAAGATCATAAAAGCTACATTTAAATTCCTGGTTGATGGCTTTTGATAGGAGCACGCTGTTTGTGCTGAGCGTTTCTGATAATTTCGCTAGCGATATCTCAGGATTGAGGTGTACTTTATGATTATCTAATTCCTCTTTTAGATTTAAGGCTATCTCTTTCAGCTTCCTTGGTTCATGCTGAAATCTACGTTTATTTCTCTTTACTTTGATGATAGAATCACCGAAACTATCCGGATGAAAAATAAGGTAGTACGTAATGCCATAAGTTAACCAGGAAGCGAAAACCCATGTGAGTTGATATAAATTAATGGCTACAATATAATAGGGAATGAACAGGGCTATGGAAATCGCGAATAGTAAAATAAGCACGCCATACATTTTGTGAGGAATGGCAATATGGTCAATATTTTGACTGCCCAAGCTCTGTAACTGAGATCTAATGAATAGTTTGGATTTCCACCAATAGTAACTATTGTGAATGAATGCAAAAGTCACTAATACAATGACATAGATAATCCAAAACCGAGTATCTGTAAATAATAGATATTCATTTTTAGACATCAAAAACTGCGGAATTAGAATAGCAACGTGAACCAGGGATGGGATAAGATGCTTGTAGAAGCTAGATGAATCAGCATGTTCTTGAAAAGAGCTTTTGATAAAAAAGTAGTATAAAGGTCCGTAGACAAATAAGACCAAGTCAGTAAATAATGTCAATCGAACGTCGATAAACTCTTCAAAAGAAAATAACGACCGGCCCAAAAGTGTCGCAGATACAGATAGTACTAAGGCAATCAACCATCGATAACTACCATTTCTTTTTTTTGAGATTTTAAATAATGCGGCCGCTAAAACAAAACCCTGTAGTCCGCCCAGGGTGCATAAGAGTAGTGAAAAATAGGTAATAAGGTTCACTTCCATAGGTCAATAAAAATTTCAACTATGACGATATGCAATCAATGAATACCATGTCAAGCGGAGCGAATGTTTTAAAATTTATCCGGACTTTGAATAATCTTTAAAACCACTTCATGCGGATCACCATCTTTGTCTAAAAGGTAGAATTTTACTAAAGGGTTATCAACGGAAGTCTTATTTTCTACCTTAACGATTTCATTGTCCGGCAGTTTTGTTTCGATTTGACCCTGTAGATCCTCAATAGCTTGTGCAAACGCCACTTCCAGCGTGCTCGGGTTATATTGCGTGGTTTTCATTTAATTAATTTTTCAATTACCATTTAATCAGTGCAGATGCCCAGGTAAATCCACTTCCGAAGGCTGCCAGGCAAACAAGATCATCTTTTTTAATTTTCTTTTCTTCCCAAGCTTCGCTCATAGCGATAGGTATTGATCCCGCCGTGGTATTACCATATCTCATAATATTGTTATACACCTTCTCATCGGGTAGGTCTAATTTCGATTGAATATAATTGCTGATTCTCAAATTCGCTTGATGAGGCACCAAAAGATCGATTTGATCCTTAGTAATACTATTGGCATCAAGCGCTTCATTGATCGCTTCCATAAAACGGACCACGGCATGTTTAAAAACTAAATTGCCATTCATATATACCTTAAATCCTGAGGTATCCAAAATTTGCTCGGGCTGCCTTTCTTCGTGGGGTCTGCTACTCCCGGGGTCCTTTACGTACAACTCCTCGGCAAATCGGCCGTCAGCGTGGAGGTGTGTTGATAAAACGCCCGGCTCTTCAGAGGTCTCCAGAACAGCGGCTCCGGCACCATCACCAAAAATCACTGCCGTACCTCGACCTCTGGTTGTAAGGTCTAAAGCGGTAGATTGAATCTCCGCTCCTATAACTAAAACCTTTTTGTACATGCCGGTTTTGATGAATTGATCTGCTGTTGACAGCGCATAGATAAATCCTGAACATGCATTTTTAATATCCATTGCCGGAATACCTTCGAGACCTAATTCTCGCTGTAGTAATACACCAGAACCAGGGAAGTAATAGTCTGAGGTGATGGTAGCGAATACGATAAATTCGATCTCTTTAGCTTTAACCCCGGCTCGCTCCATGGCCATTCTGCTTGCTTTTGCTGCCATGTTAGCTACAGTATCTTTAGCCGGGTCTATAAATCTTCTTTCCTCAATGCCAGTCCGTTCGATGATCCATTCGTTATTGGTATCAATAATAGTGGAAAGGTAGTCATTAGTTACAATTCGCTCAGGCACATGATGACCGATGCCTGCTATCCTAGAATATGTCATTAATAGATGTTTGGAACGGTCAAATATAGCTATTTACAACGAATGTTAGTTAGGAAAGTAACGGGCGTCATCGTAACCTTAGTAGGTTGTCAGCTGGTGAAAAAGAGTGTGACACAGGTGCAACCTTTTTGATCACATTGAGTCTAATAAGAAGAGTTTATATATTTTTTACATATATAGAAAATATAATAGATATTGATTATACCTATATTGAATTATTAAACAGGTAGGGTTCTCTCACTGCGGACCTGAAGCTATAAATAATGACGGAACACCCTCCAGGATGGATCATAAATTTACTTTCCGCACTTTGTCCCGAACATCTGAGTGATGAAGTGGAAGGGGATTTTTTTGAACATTATGTTTATCTAAGAAAAGCAAATACAGCGTTTGTGGCGAACAGAAAAGCTATCGGATTTGTGCTTTTTTCAGCTCCGCAACTCTTATGGAAAAGAAAATACTACTTACCTACTACTATGGATATGTTACGTAATTACACAATTGACGCCGTTCGCAATTTGAAGCGGCAGCTGGGCTACAGCCTTATCAATATCTTTGGTCTTTCTGCAGGTTTGGCCAGTTGTTTTTTGATAGCCCTTTATCTTCAATTTGAAATGGGTTATGAGGCTTTTAATGATCACAAGGATGCGATTTATCGTTATATTCCTCGTTATCAGAGTGAAGACGGTACCGTACGGATGCAAACCTGGACACCTCCCGGATTTGCACCTGCTATGGCCGATTACTTTCCGGAAATCGAGCGATTTACTCGTTACAGTATCTTTGAAGAAGAACCGTTATTAAGAACGGGAGATACGATACTACCTTCAGAATACCTGGCACTAGGTGATCAGGATTTTTTTTCTATATTTTCCATGCCCCTGTTGCGTGGAGATGCGCAGCAAGTACTTGCGGAACCGTTTTCTATTGTCATATCTGAGGAGGTTGCCAATGATTTTTTCACCGATGAAGATCCAGTCGGTAAAACGATCAACTTTGATAATAGCTACGACCTCACCATTAGCGGGGTATTTGAATCCATTCCTTCTAATTCCCATTTGCAATTTTCATATATCGTACCCTTTGAGACGATTGGAGATGTAGTGCAGCGGCAATTTGGTTATCCTAAGGACCAGTTTCTTTCTAGTCTTGATAGCTGGAACTATTCTTCCTATTTTCTGACAAATTCAGCTATCGTTTCGAAAGAACTTGAAAAGAGAATACAAGAATATTTTGCCGGATTACGAAAGAAGCAATACAACCCTGAGGTTCTAGGAGACTGGCTTCAGCCTCTGACGGAGATTCATTTCACAGAAGGAATACGAGGCGATCAGGCCTCTGGAAATATCAATAATGTAAGGATTTTCGCCATAATTGCCCTCTTTATTTTAGTTATCGCTTGTTTTAATTTTACCAACCTCGCCACCGCCAGGGCAACGAAAAGAATCAAAGAAGTAGGCGTTAGAAAAGCGA
>JBCCIX010000419.1:0-4209 GCA_039028075.1 Bacteroidota bacterium
CAAATCACGAGTAAAGTGGGGTACGTTGAAAATAAGGGACCGTAAAGCCAGACCAGATATTCCGGGTACTTTTCTGGTCGAGTTAGGCTGGAATATTCAAATGAGCAGCCCAAGTGAGTTGGATAATACACTACTTGGATCTCGTACCGTCAATTTATATTATTTCTATAACATTGAACTGCCTTTTGCCGGAGGCCGATTTGAGTTAATGCCTGGAATCGGGCTCGGTCTTGATCGCTTCAAATTTGAAGACGATGTAACCCTAGTCAATGCATTTGATGCAAATAATAATGAATTCGTCGATGTGGTTGATCTCGAAGGAGATGTCCAAAAATCGATGATTATCACAAATTACATAGACATCCCGCTAGAGGTTAGATTCTATTCAAACCCAAATGACAAAAGAAGAAGTTTCAAGGCAGGAATAGGATTTAAAGCCGGAGTACTTTACAACGCTCACACTAAAACCAAAATTGACAATGATGGTGTTGAAAAAGTGAAAGTCAAAGACGATTTTGGATTGAGAAGATTCAGATACGGTATTACCGGAAGAATGGGCATAGGCGGCTTTAATCTATTTTACTACTACAGTCTTCAGGACCTCTATGACCGAAATGAAGGTCCCTTGAACAGCGATGTTCACCACGTCACGGTAGGAATTTCTTTTATTGGTTTCTAATTTCCGTTAAAGGCGGGCTTCCTTTTTTCTTTGAAGGCTGCTACACCTTCAAGGTAGTCGGTCGTCCTTCCTGCTATTTCCTGGCAGTAGGTCTCATAATCCAACATATCGTCCAAAGAGGCATTCCCTGATTTATTGAGCATTTTTTTCATAAGCCCAATAGCCTTGGTAGGTGCGTTGGCATAATAACTGACGTATTCGTTTACCGCTTCATCCAACTGGTCAAGCGGCACTGTCTTATTGACCAAACCTATCTCATACGCTTCTTTCCCTTTAATTCTGCTACCCATGGTGGCCAGCTCGAAGGCCTTGGCTGAACCCACCAGACGAGGCAGGAAATAAGAGGATCCTGAATCAAGGACAAGACCTATGTTAACAAAAACCTCAGTCAACATGGCCTCCTCTGCGGCAACTATAAGATCACAGGCTAGAGCTATAGAACAACCCGCGCCAGCGGCTACGCCATTAAGTCTGCAAATAATAGGCTTAGGCATATTACGCATCGCCCTAATAATTGGGTTGTATCGTTTACGCAGGGAATCTATAAAAGACCGCTCTCCTGCTTCAGACGATTTTAAGTCCTGACCTGAACAGAATGCCTTTCCATTTCCTGTCAACACAACCACCCTAACTTCTGGATCACGAGTGACTTTCTTAAGTGCATCCTGAAGCTCAAAAGTGATTTCTTCATTTAAGGCGTTATACACTTCCGGCCTGTTAAGCGTTACGGTGACTACACCCTCTTTTTGATCAAATTCGAGAAAATTGTACATACCATTTCAACTAAATAGATAAACTGAAACAAAGCAAACCAAAAATCCCAACAGCGCACCCAGGTTTACCTGGGCCGAGCTATGGGCACTTAAATATAATCGTGCGGAGTTTACAGCCCCCGCTAGTAGCAGTGTTACGATGATTGGCCAGAATAATAAACTGTCGGGATACTTATTTTGTATCGCTAACATACTTCCAAGTACTCCCCAAATCCCGGCAGAGTGAACACTTATCTTAAAAAAAATGGTGATGATAGTAATTAAAACCACAACCGCCGTAACCGTTCCAAACAGTATGACCAAAGTCTGTCCCAAACCCAATTGGTAACCAAACATATAGACCGCAAGCGCATAATACAGCGAAATGAAGGTAAAGGGCATAATGCGTTCTCGCCTGTCTTCAAGCTTAAAACTGGTAATAGTGGAGGTCATTTTTAGCATTCCTATACTCAAGGCTGGAATGAAAAAGGTAAGCGCAAAAACGACGGCCAGCATAGGCATAAAATTAGCTGCGGTAATCGGACGTAAAGCGTTTGGAGAGAAAAAAAATAAGACAATCATCAGCATTGTCGAGAGCAACAGGGGATGAAAAATATAGGAAATAGACTCGGCTAACCTCTTAGTCACTACAATTCTTTTCTTAGCCTGGCCACAGGAATATTCAGCTGCTCCCGATATTTGGCCACTGTGCGTCTGGCGATATTGTAACCTTTGGCCTTTAACAATTTCTCCAACTTATCATCGGAAAGTGGTTTGGACTTATCTTCACCGTCTATGATGATTTTTAGCTCGTTTTTAACTTCGCGGCTACTTACATCTTCACCAGAATCGGTTGCGATACCTTCCGAAAAGAAATATTTCAACGGAAAAATACCAAAGTCAGTTTGAACGGATTTGCTATTCGCCACTCTTGATACCGTTGAAATATCCATATTGATGATATTGGCGATATCCTTCAATATCATAGGACGGAGCTTACTTTCATCGCCTTCCTGAAAATACTCATATTGAAAATCGACGATGGCACGCATCGTATTTAGCAGTGTATTCTGGCGCTGTTTAATGGCATCGATAAACCACTTTGCCGCATCTAGTTTTTGCTTGACAAACGTGACGGTCTCTTTTAGCTTCTTGTCTTTTTTATCGCTTTTGTCGTAGGCCTTGAACATCTCACTGTAGGAGCGGCTGACCCTAAGTTCCGGAGCGTTTCTGCTATTCAGGGCAATCTCAAGCTCACCGTCATTATTGCTAAGAATAAAGTCCGGGATCAAAAACTGGGTTCGTACCAATCCCGCGGAACTCCCTCCAGGCTTTGGATTGAGTTTACGAATAACCTCAATAGCGTCTTTCACGAAATCTTCGTCCTCAATATCCAACTTCTTCATGATCTTGGAATAGTGCTTTTTGGTAAATTCGTCAAAGCACTCTTCTAAAATTTTGGTGGCCACATACACATCAATACTTTGTTCATCTTGCCTGCGTTCAAGCTGCAACAAAAGACACTCCTGAAGCGTCCGAGCGCCGATCCCCGGTGGATCAAAAGTTTGGATTTTTCGAAGTATCTCTTCTACTTCATCCGCGTCTGTTTCAATATTTTGAGAAAAGGCAAGGTCATTGATTATAGCCTCAATATCGCGTCTGATGTAGCCATCACTTTCGATGCTTCCCAGCAATTGTTCTCCTATACTAGTTTGGCGTTCGTCTAGCTTCAGAAACCCCAACTGGTCGAGCAGTCTTTCGTTAAGCGTGGAGTGCATGGCAATGGGCATTTCCTTATCCTCATTATCCCCGTCACCTTGCATTTTATAACCGCTGAAATCATCATCCCTCAGGTAGTCCTCTACATCGATGTCATCATTGTCAGTGGACTCGTCATCAGTGAACTCTTCGGTAGTATCTTCAGGTTCGTCCATCCCTTCCTCCAAGGCAGGATTATCCTCAAGCTCCTCTTCTACCCGAGTTTCCAATTCCGCAGTAGGTATCTGCAAAAGCTTAATAAATTGGATTTGCTGAGGAGATAATTTCTGTTGTAAACTTTGGGTTAAACCAAGTTTTTGCATTCGCTGAATTTTGTTAAAAACTACCTTATTTCAAAGATTGGCTAAAGATATTATATTTCAGCCATTCTTTGAAAAAAAGGCCGAAATAACGTTTTTTTGCCACTTATTTTGTTTGAATAGAAGGCAAGCTTTAAGCCGTAAATAAAGTTGTGATACAAGGAAAACGTGTAAAGATTAGTGACCTGCTAAGCAAGGACCAACTCGGAGAAAGGGTAATCGCTAAAGGTTGGATTCGTACTTTTAGAAATAATCAATTTATTGCCTTAAATGATGGCTCTTCTATAGATAACATTCAGGCAGTTATTGACTTTAATACCACCGATGAAAGCCTCTTGAAGCGTATCAATACCGGGGCGTGTATTGCTGTGGAAGGAGAGCTTGTAGAATCTAAAGGTAAAGGTCAATCTGTTGAAATCTCAGTTGATCAGATTGAAGTCCTGGGGGACGCGGACGCAGAGAAATATCCTTTACAGCCAAAACGTCATTCCCTGGAGTTCTTAAGAGAGATCGCTCACTTGCGCGTACGTACAAACACATTCAGTGCCATTTACAGGATTAGGCATGCTATGATTTTTGCCGTGCACAAATTCTTTACGGAAAAGGGTTTCTATAATATTCATACTCCCATTATTACAGGTTCAGATGCCGAAGGTGCCGGCGAAATGTTTAAGGTGACCACTCTAGATCTTACAAACCC
>JBCCIX010000420.1:0-4205 GCA_039028075.1 Bacteroidota bacterium
TTATACCATGGGCGTTTTTTCACGTATTGTACTAGTTTTTTTTGTGGTGGCCCCTTCTCTTTCTTTGGCCCAGGATGATTGGGAAAACGACGGGGAGATAGAAGATGTGGAAATCGAAATTGTAAAAGACAGGCAGATTAATTTACCAAGGGCAAATCGGAACTTTGATAAAATTCCCCCCATAACACTTCCAAATAGAAGCACAAAGCTGGAGTATTTTTACCAGTCGGTCAATTTTAAGTTACCTGATTTGAACATAAGAGTGAGGCCACTAAAAATGAAAAGCCAACCGATATCCAAAATATATGGTAACTACCTAAAAGCTGGTTTCGGCAACTTTGTAACCCCGTATTTTGAAGGTTACCTAGCGAACAAGCGTGATAAAGAACGTACCTATGGAGTGCATCTTAAATACCTTAGCTCTCGAAACGGACCGGTGGACGATGAAAATTCAGGATCGGGTATGTTCGATGTAAATATTTTTGGTAAGCTGTTCAATGAGAATTTTACGCTAAGTGGAGCGGCAGGTTTTAAAAGCCGTAATTACCATTTTTATGGATATGGTGATCGGGATTTAAGTACCTTTTCTGTTGAGGAACAAGTATTCAATAATTTCTTTTTAAATGGTGCTATTGAAAACACAGACAAATCGGCCAAATTTCAGTATCATACCGGAATAAAGTTCGATTATCTGACCGATGACTTCAATGCCAGGGAAAGCGAAGTTCAATTTGATTTTCAGGGTAGTTACAGCCTCAGCGATCAAACCAGCGTTCAGATTTCAAGTGACCTAGACCTGATTACCCAGGAAGACGATTCGATTGACGCTAGCGCTAGAAATATTTTTCGCATTACTCCGACGGTCAATTTCGAATATGAAGGTTTTAGAATCAGTGCGGGTTTCAATGCAGTTTACGAAAACGATACGCTCGGCGATTCTGAGGAATTACATTTCTACCCTATGGTACGCGCTTCTTACGATCTTACCGAAAACCTTCAAGCGCATGCCGGGATCAGGGGTGATATAGAAAAAAACACCTTAAGGCGGTTGACTACTGAAAACCCTTTTCTCACGGCTAATACTCCTGCCTACAATCAGGATAAAACGTTTGAGTTCTTCGGAGGCATTGAAGGTAAGCTTAGTAGTAAACTTCGATTCGGAGCAGGAGTGAGTGCGGCAAACTACAAGAATATGTATTTCTTCATTACTAGTCCTGAGGATCAAACCCGGTTCCTAGCGCAGTATAGTGAAGATAATTTCGGAGTTTTTAATTTGCACGGCGAACTGACCTACAACGATGACGATAAGCTGAGACTAGGACTTCGGACGGACCTCTTTGCGTATGATACTCCCGATGATATTGCTGAGGCGTGGCACAAACCAAACTACCAGATACGCTTTAACTCTACATATAATCTCTATGACAAACTTCTGTTTGGGGGAGAAATCTACGGTGTGGGTGGTATTCAAGCATTGGATAACGATACTGGAAATGCCGTCGAATTAGAGGCGGCTTTTGATATTAATATTGAAGTGGAGTATTTGATCTCAAAGCAAATTTCTACGTTCGTCAGACTAAATAACCTATTGGGTAATCAGTATGAGTTACTTTTAAATTATCCGGTAAGGGAACTTCAATTCATGATAGGGGCTACTTATAGTTTCTAGGTTGATCGCACAAAGCTATAACGGGTGCTTATCCATCTCATGCCCAGTATTCTACATAGCTACCCTTCAACTTGTGCCGCTCAAAAATTCGACTATTTTTGTAGGATAAACCGCTTAAGACAACCATAACCTAATTAACATGGCCAAAAAGAAAGACCTTGATGATGAGAATATCAACGAAGAAAACCAGGGAGATATCAATGAAGCTGATGATAGCTTTGGTTTGCCTGATATCGATTATAAACCATTAGAGCAAGAGGAGACAGCTCAAGAGGAGCAAGAAAGTTCTTACGTTGAAGAAGAGCCAAACAATGAAGAGGGAACTTCTGAAGCTCTCGAGTACAAAGCAGAGGTTGAAGAAGAACAGGCGGAGTACATCCCAGGAAGCTACACGCCTCCAAAGCAAGAAAACAATAAGTCGGGGATAATAATTGGAGTCATTATATTTCTGTTAGTAGCCGTGGCCGCAATATGGTATGTCGGATTTCACTTACCTGCGGAGAGAGAGTTGGCTGAAAAAGCCAGGATAGAAAAAGAGAGACAAGCTAAGATTGCAGCTGACCGGGCCGCTGCGGCGAAAGAAGAGGCAGATCGAAGAGCCAGAGAGCAAGCGGAAGCTGAAGCAGCAGCACTGCAAGCCGACGAGGATGAGCCCGAAGCAGGTAGTATCGAAGCAATTTCTGCCAGATCGAATCGTTACTACGTAGTTATAGCAAGCGCTATCGATGGAGATTTAGCGATGGATTACGCGAAAGAGTTGAGTGAAGCAGGGGAGAGCATTAAAATTATTTCGCCTTATGGCAATGTGAAATTTTACAGAGTGGCAGTTCAGGACTTTGATACTTGGGACGAAGCGCAAAATGAAGCAGATAACTTAAAAAGCACTTACGGAGACGGTGTGTGGGTGATAAAATATTAAAGCAATAAATGATATTTATACAAATAACGACTGTTCAGGATTCCACAGACGTATTGGCTAACTCTCCTGACTCGGTCAGGATCATAGACCTCCTTCTCCAAGGAGGTTTTATGATGATACCCATTTTGATTTTATCTATAGTAGCGGTTTACATTTTTGTAGAACGCGTTAGAATGATCAATGGTGCATCAAAAACGCCGGACGAATTTATGCCGCAAATACGCCAACAAGTGGAAAAGGGAGATGTAAATGGGGCTAAAATGACTTGCCAACAACATGACTCACCGGTAGCGAGAATGATTGAAAAGGGTATTGCCAGAATTGGCAGTCCACTCAAGAACATTGAAGTTTCCATTGAAAACGTCGGTAAGATCGAGATATTTAAATTAGAAAAAAACCTTTCATTATTAGCTACCATCTCCGGTGCCGCCCCAATGTTGGGCTTTCTGGGCACTGTAATAGGGATGATACAAGCGTTTATTTCAATTGCACAAGAAGAGGGTTCAGTAAGTCCGAAATTACTTTCCGAAGGTATTTACACGGCTATGGTAACCACAGCAGCAGGATTATTTGTAGGTATTTTGGCCTATCTTGGGTATAATTATTTGGTCACTCGGGTGCAGAAAGTAATCCATAAGATGGAATACAATTCTGTAGATTTTATTGATTTATTACAAGAACCAAGATAATGGGACTTCAAACTAAGCACAAAATAGAGCCGATGTTCAGCATGTCATCCATGACTGACATTGTGTTTTTATTATTGATATTTTTTATGCTGACCTCGTCATTTATCACACCATCGGGCCTCCCGGTGAATCTTCCTACAAGTAAGGCTAGTACAGTAGAAATGCAGAAAGTTTCGGTGACTATCACCGAAGACCTTGATTATTACGTTAATGACAAGAAGGTGTCTCGAGGTTCATTAGAAGGAGAATTAAGAAGTAAACTGGTGGAGAGTGAAGGTGTGGTAGCCCTGCATATTGACAAAACTGTTCCTTCTGAGCACTTGGTGTATGTAGCCGGTATTGCAACCTCGCTGGAAGCCAAGGTTTCTGTGGCGGTGAAATCGAAATAAAACGAAAACGTCATTCCTGCGTAGGCAGGAATCCCCAACTAGTTAAGGATTCCTGACTTTCGCTTCGCCACATCAGGAATGACGTTAACGAAATATGAAAGAAGAAAAAGAAAAGAGAAACGAAAAAGTAAGCCTGCTAATGTCTTTGGGCATCCATGGTCTGCTTTTAATCCTTTTTCTTTTTATTCTGGCTTGGCGTGAACCAGACCCACCGCTTCCTGAATACGGTATTGAACTCAATTTTGGTTTAAGTGATACCGGTACCGGGGATGTGCAGCCGGAAACTCCGCCAAATGAAAGTACTAACGAGGAAGAAGCCGCACCCGAAGAATTACCAGAAGAAGCTGTGCAGGAAACTGAGGAAACCAACGAACCTACCGAAGAAGCCATTGAACCTGTTGAAGAGGTAGTGGAACCTGTTGAAAATACACAAGATAGCCCCGATGTGATTCCTGAAGTCAAAGAAGAGGAGCCTAAACCTGTGAGTAAAGAGGAAAAAAAAGAAGAAGAGAAAAAGCCGGAAGCGAAGCCCATAGAAA
>JBCCIX010000421.1:0-4195 GCA_039028075.1 Bacteroidota bacterium
GATTACGCCAAAGTACCAGATCTCAGGATGGTTTGGCCTACCGTGGAGCAGTTCCATCCTGATGCGTATGCCTTAAGCGCACTTGGTCAGATCATGTCACAAGGCAAGCGAGCTGTACTTTATAAAAAATTAGTTGAAGAAACTGAATACGCTCAACGGGTATTTTCTTTTAATAATGCCAGCGAGTTGGCCGGTGAATTCAATATTGGTATCCGGGCTAAGGATGGCATCGATTTGGATTCTGTTTACGCAGCGGTACAAGATGCCTTTTATACGTTTGAAACAGAAGGCTTTGATGATAAAGACCTTCAAAGAATAAAAGCCAGTCAGGAAACTGACTTTTACAACGGCATTTCAAGTTTGTTGGGGAAAGCTTTTCAATTAAGTAGCTACAACGAGTATGCAGGTTCTCCTGATTACATTACAACGGATATTGAGAAGATATTGGCCGTCTCCAAAGAGGACGTAATGAATGTATATGAAAAATACATCAAGGATAAGCCTTTCATTATGACTAGTTTCGTGCCTAAGGAACAACTGGCTCTTGCGGTGGCAAATTCGGAAAAGGCAGTGGTAAAAATCGAAGAGGTTGTTCCCAACTCAGGACCAGCAGAGCTAGCTGAAGCCGAAGTCTCAATGGAGAAGACACCTAGTCAATTTGATAGAACCATTGAGCCCGCCTTAGGTGAGTCTCCTCTTATCACCCCTCCGACCATTTACGAAGGCACATTAGCCAATGAGATGAAACTCTATGGTATTCAGTCCAATGAGTTGCCCTTGGTGAACTTCAGTATTCGAATTAAGGGAGGCCAGCTGATGGATGATCCCAACAAGCCAGGGGTGGCTAACCTGATCACTGATATCATGCAGGAAGGCACCGCCAAAAAGACCCCTGAAGAGCTCGAAGATGCTATTGGTCAGATCGGTGCCACCATTTCCATGTACACTTCGCGTGAACACATTACCATCCAAGCAAACTGTTTAGCCCGCTATTTTGGAGAAACGGTGGCCTTGGTAGAGGAAATGCTCCTAGAGCCTCGTTGGGATGAGGAAGAGTTTGACCGCATTAAAAAGAACCAATTAAATAGTATAAAGCAAAGAAGTGCTAATCCAAATATTATTGCTTCGCAGATATCAAACAAAATGCTCTACGGTGAAGAACACATATTGTCCAAACCTATTAGTGGTACATTAGAGTCTGTAGAACAGATCACAATTGACGATTTAAAGGGTTTCTATAATGCTAACTATTCTCCTACACTGGCGACTTTCCATATTGCCGGAAGTGTGAGCGAGTCGGCAGTAAAAGATGCGTTGTCAGGAATAGTTGAGAAATGGGGAGCAAAAGATGTAACCATCCCTGAATACCCCATCAAACCAGCTTCTTCAGAAGACAACATTTACTTCGCTAATTTTAACGAGGCAAAGCAGTCTGTTCTTCGAGTTCAGCGATTAGCTGTTCCAAGAAACGACCCTGATTATTTCCCACTGACGATAGCTAATTATGGACTGGGAGGAACTGCAGGAGGGAAACTCTTCCAGGTTCTTCGGGAAGAAAAAGGCTATACGTACGGTGCTTCCTCCAGAGTTGGCTCAAGTAATGTAATGGGTACGTTTACGGCCTATTCCAGTGTAAAAACAAACGTAACACCAGAGTCCATCCAGGCTTTCAAAGATGTGATGGAAGATTACAAAGCCAACTATGATTCTGCTGAGCTTGAAAGAGCGAGAACTGCGCTTATTAGAAAAGAAGCCAGAGACTATGAAACACTTGGCCAGAAACTAGGCATTCTTCAAAACATATCTACGTATAATCTTCCAAAGGACTATATCCGGAAGAATCAGGAACGTTTGAAAGCCTTTACGGTAGAGGATATGAAAGCGATCATGGACAAGTACATTCAAGTGGATAAAATGTCTTACATAGTGGTAGGAGACGCTAAAACGCAGCTTGCCGGCGTTGAGGCTCTAAACATTGCTCCTGTTACTAAGGTGGATGAAAATGGTAACGAAATAGATAAAAAGATCGAAGTGAATTAATTTCACACGTTACGATACCAAGAAGTTTTCTCAAAAGATAGTTCATCCAGAGATAGCGAAAGATCTCACTAAGTTTAATTCATTATTTGAAAAAGCTTATTGAGATTTTTCCTTCTTCAAAATGACCTTCGATGTTTGTTACTACCTTTTGAGACTATTTTTTTTTAACCCTAATCATCAGTTGATTACCTTATTGTTAATAGAGGTCCCATTTGCCATCAAGGTAATATTTGTAAAGCACAGGATTATGGATTCTATTCACCTCGACCGGTAGCGAATCCCCAGGGAATACTTTTTTTCCAAAGGAAGTGATCAGCGTCATGGCTTCATGACTAATCCATTCCGTCTCAATATTCTCATATTTTAAAGATTGTAACGTGGGCTTAAGCCTTGCTTTAGGAATTGACTTACTACCCAGCACCCAACCCCATTCTCCCAGTGTAACTACCTGATTGTGCAGTGGAATAGTAGCAAAACCAGCTTCGGACATGGTCTTTTCAATACAATTAAAAGCCTGTGCGGAATAATAAGGGCTTCCTGCCTGTGTAATGATCAATCCATTCGGACGAAGTCTTTTGTAACATAAGCTGTAAAATTCGTATGAATACAATCGGCCCAATTCGACGGTCTTTGGGTCAGGGAGATCCACAATTACTACATCATAGAACTGACCGTCGCTGGTCAGATAAGTGAATCCGTCTTCATTAATAACTTCTACTTTTTCATGATTCATGGCATTGTTATTCATAGAAACAAGCCAGGAATAGGTCTGGCCCAGATTGGTCATTGCAGGATCCAAATCAACCAGTGTTATACTTTCAACTGATCGGTATTTCAGTATTTCCCTGGCCGCACCGCCGTCCCCACCTCCCATGACCAAAATATTCACTGGGTTTTTCGAGAGCCGCATAACAGGATGAACAAGTGGCTCGTGGTACCTCACCTCATCAATAGAACTGAGTTGCTGATTGCCATTAATAAAAAGCCAGTAACCATCTTCAGATCGTGTAATAGTTATCTTTTGGTACTTGGTCTGTTCTTCATAGATCACTCGGTCTTTATACCTGGACTGCTCACCATAAAAAATTATGGGCCTCGCCAGAAAAACGCCCATTAGTAAAAGTATGAATACGCCGAAAGAGGAAAGATTAAGCTTCACTCTCGCTTTGGGTTCAACCACATTTCGAAGCATCAAATAAAGTCCAATGGCAACCAGAAAATTAATCGATCCCAAAATAAAGGGTGTATAGGTCAAACCAAGGTAAGGGAGGCCCACAAAGGCAAAGAACACTCCTCCTAATAGGCTACCGTAATAGTCCTTTTCCATTACCGTAGATACGTTTACCCGTAAGTCCTCAAATTCGTCATTTAATCGTATTACAATCGGTATCTCCATACCAATGAGTAATCCTATGAGTATACTTAGCCCGTAAATCACAAAACCTACATACCCATAATAGGCAGAAACAGAATAAGTGATCACTGACACAAAAGCGCTCAACACCGAAAGCGTAAATTCTATCGCAATAAATTTTTCAAGGAGTCTCGAGGTAATGGATTTACTAATTCGACTTCCCAAACCCATAGAAAATAACATAATGGACACAATCATAGTCCATTGAAATACCGAGTCGCCCAGAAAGTAAGTGGCTAGGGTAGAAAGTATATACTCGGCGACAATTCCAGAAAGGCCGGTGGCAAATAATGCTAATTTCAGAATGTTGGAACGGAGTTTCATAAGCTAGATGGTCTAACCCTCTGTAGATACACCAATTCTTGATTATCGTAGTAGATGATTCGTTTATCTTCTAACCGCTCCATCCATATAATTAATTAATTCTCGCTGTGATCAACATTAACTTTAGAAGGAAGTTTAGGTATTTTTCTTTGCAATTTCTTCTTTATGATGTGTTTTTATAGTTTCTGCGGCTGTCACCCGGATCAATCTGAAGATAAGATTAAAAAAGTACGGCAGAGCAACAGCTGCTCAAAGAAGCAACTTACTCAACCTTTTTCTTTGATACATTTAGGATGGCCCTAAAGAGCCCAGGTTATAAGAACGGAGCCACCGATATACGCAAAAGCTTCTACCAGGGCCGCACCACAATTGGGATCTTCCTGATTTACGATTTCGTCAGTCAAATTCTGTCCGGGA
>JBCCIX010000422.1:0-4191 GCA_039028075.1 Bacteroidota bacterium
TTAAAAGATTCCACACTGAACACCTATCTCGCCGACAACTCGAAATTGCAGTTTAAAACCAGCATCACCGTACCAGAGACGTTTGCCTATTCGCAGCCCTATTGGTTACGGGAAAAGGGTACATTGGGAATGTATAAAGTGGATGATAGGGCGCTGCGAGGTACACCCGAAAATGAACCGGCTCTTGAGGCCCATTTTACCTTGAATATTGGTAGTGCCTTAATTCAGTACCCTATTCCGGTAGTCTACAAATGGAACGATCCTGTAGACGGTGAGCGGTACCGGCCGTTTGTGGTGCTACCGCAAGTGTTTGTAAACCTAAAGGAAGGTGTCTATATTTTCGCTAATGAAGAGGCTAAGGACATTGAAGTGGTGGTGAAATCGGGTAAACCAGGGCTTAAGGGTACCGTAAAACTAGAACTGCCCGAAGGATGGAAAGCCGCGCCTGCCTCCTATGAAGTTGAGCTCGCAAGGAAGGAGCAGGAAGCTACTTTCAGCTTTAAAATTCTTCCCCCAAAATTTCAGAGCACCGGAGAATTAAGAGCCTTTGTCACCCTGGGTAACAAGACTTACGACCGGAGCCTTCAGAGCATAGAATACGAACATATTCCTACCCAACTCATGCTTCCCGAAGCCAGCTCCAAAGTAGTCAAGATCAACATTGAGCGAAGGGGCGATCTAATAGGCTATATTCAAGGTGCCGGAGATGCTATCCCCGCTGCTTTGCGGGAAGTGGGTTATGAGGTGTGGGAAATGAAGGAAGAAGAGATTACCCCTGAAAATTTAGAAAAGCTGGATGCAGTGGTGCTAGGAGTGCGCGCATTAAACACCAATGACCGAATCGGGTTTTACATGCCGTATCTTCTGGACTATGTGAAGAACGGAGGTACGATGGTGACTCAATACAATACCAGTTTCCGCTTAAAAACAAACACATTTGCACCCTACCCTCTGACGCTTTCTCGCGCCAGGGTAGCAGAAGAAGATGCGGAAGTCAGGATACTGAAGCCCAAGCATGAACTATTGAATGTGCCCAACAAAATCACCCAAAAGGACTTTGAAGGTTGGGTCCAGGAGCGAGGCCTGTATTTTCCGGGAGAGTGGGACAGTAACTATGAAGCCTTGCTATCTAGCAATGACCAAGGTGAAGAGGCCAGGGAAGGGGGCTTATTGGTGGCTAAGTACGGACAGGGTTACTACATCTACAACGGATATTCCATGTTTCGGGAATTGCCTGCCGGGGTTCCGGGAGCTTTTCGTCTTTTTGTGAATATGGTCTCACTTGGCAATGAAATGCCGGAAGCGGTGAAATACGGACACAACCAGGATTAGTTTGGAAGAAAACGAAAAACCTCCGTTTCTCGGGTCATGGAGAAACGTTTATGCGCTACTGATCGGTAACCTATTGGTTCTCATTCTCTTATTCTATCTTTTTACAAATCACTATTCATGAGCCTCATCGATTGGATTGTGCTTTTCGGCACGTTAATAGCTATTGTGGCTTACGGAGTATGGAAAACCCGTGGAACGAGCACTATGGACAGCTATCTGCGCGGCTCTGATAATGTGAAATGGTGGACCATCGGCCTATCTATCATGGCTACCCAAGCTAGTGCCATTACGTTTTTGTCTACGCCTGGTCAGGCCTATACGGATGGGATGCGCTTCATTCAATTCTACTTCGGTTTACCGGTGGCGATGATCATCATCTCCGTATTCTTTCTGCCGCTTTACTATAAGCTCAAGGTGTACACGGCCTATGAGTACTTGGAATCACGTTTTGATTTAAAGACACGCATGCTTGCGGCTTTCATCTTTTTGATCCAAAGGGGGCTGGCCGCAGGGATAACCATTTACGCTCCGTCGATCATTCTCAGTTCCCTGTTGGGGATGAGACTATTTGAGACCAATATCATAATTGGCTTATTGGTCATTATCTACACCGTATCCGGGGGCACCAAAGCGGTTACTCAAACGCAGAAGCAGCAAATGGCCGTAATGATGGGCGGTATGGTGGTGGCAGGGCTTTTCGTGATCGCCTCGCTGCCCGAGGGTGTTGGGCTAAGTGAGGCCCTTCACGTCGCGGGAAAGATGGGAAAGCTGAATGTGGTGAATTTTGAGTTTGACTTGAGCGACCGCTATAACTTCTGCTCGGGCATGACCGGTGCCGTGTTTCTATTTCTTTCTTACTTTGGAACGGACCAATCTCAAGTGCAGCGATATTTAAGCGGTAAGTCATTGAAAGAGAGTAGGTTGGGATTAGTAATGAATGGATTACTTAAAGTACCTATGCAGTTTATTATCCTTTTTATCGGGGCTATGGTATTTGTTTTTTACCAATTCAATCCACCTCCCATCTTCTTTAACCAGACCGTAAAAGCACAGGTACTTACTACGGAAGAGGGTCCTACATTTGCGGAATTGGAGGAGCAGTACACTCAGGCTTTCGAGGATAAAAAGGTATCCGTAAGTGCCTTAGTGGATGCAGTACGTTCTAGCGACGTAGAACAAGTGGGTCAAGCTCAAACGGAATTGCTCCGAAAACAAGAAGAGTCCGAACGGTTGCGAAACGAAGCCAAAGACCTGATAGCCGCCGCCTTACCAGAGGCGGAAACTAACGATAAGGACTATATTTTCATGAATTTTGTCATGGATACCCTACCGGTGGGTATTGTAGGACTTTTGTTTGCGGTCATTTTTTCGGCCGCCATGTCTTCCACCTCATCCGAATTAAACGCCCTAGGATCTACGACTACCATAGATTTCTACCGAAGACGTATACATCAAAAAGCGGATGATGTGCATTATTTAAGATCTTCTAAACTATTTACACTGGCCTGGGGGGTGTTGGCCATCATTTTTGCTTCTACCTTATCTCTTTTTGAAAATCTGATCCAAGCGGTCAATCTGATAGGCTCACTGTTCTATCCGGTAGTGTTGGGTATTTTTATAACGGCTTTTTTCTTTAAAAGTATAAAAAGCAATGCCGTATTCATCAGTGCCATCATCAGCCAGTTGACGATCATTGGGGTGCATTATTTAAATACGGTGGGAGAGGCAGGACTACTTACGATGGGGTTCTTATGGTACAACGCTTTTGGGTGCCTTTTAGTAGTGGTATTAGGGTTTGTGGTGCAGTTACTGACGGGTAGATCCGAGCTCCGCGAATCTTAAGGTACGTGCTTTCAGCTAAAAGGTTATCTGCACGATTTTGAACAATTACCGTCCCATTTGACCTCACGCAAATTTCTTTAACCCAATTTAAAATAGATATTAAACACTTGATAATCAAGTACTTAACATCTAAGTAGTTTGGCATCAAGTTAGTATAGATCGGGTTATTAAATTCAATGTCAAACAATAACAACACACCCAATGAAAAATTTTAAAAAAGTCAGTTTTGTTTATGCTTTATGTTTAATGCTCTTAGCAGCGCCCATAGGTACTTTTGCTAGTGGTAAAATCGATAAGACCACTGAAAAAGCCAGGGAACTAGTGTCAAGCTGCGCTCCCGATGATTGGCAGTCTTTTGCCGAAGCGGCTAAGATGTGCATAAACAAGGAGGTTAATCTTACCGAAGCCAAAGGCTGGTTCGAGAAATCGTTAAGTATTAATGAAAGCGCTATGGGTCACGAAGTCGCAGGCGATTATTACGTTGTAAGTAAATTGTATTCCGAGGCGGTGACGCATTACGTAAAAAGTATGAAACTCAAGAAAGAAAAAAGTAATACGACTGATCTTTCTGACTTACAAGCTAAAATAGAAACAGCTGTAATTCAATCAAAGCAATAGTTTTTATAAACCGATACCTGTTACTTTTCTGCGCCGGATCAAGACTTTAGCCGTCTGATCCGGCTTTATTTTGTCTTTACCGAAACCACAAATCAATTTAATCTTTTATCTTACCTCTCAAATAAAATAAAGGTAAATTCAATCAGTTCATGAAGAACAGACTATTCACATCCTTGTTGGCATTAGGCTTATTGGCTTGTGCTGTTCAAGAAAGAGAAACTGTAGGAGAGGTTGAACTCATCGATAAAGCTCAGTTCGGCGAGGTGATTTCCGGAGATGTTTTATTGGTTGATGTACGTACCCGTCCAGAATATGAAAAAGGCTTTATTGAAGGAGCTGTAAATATTGATTTTAAGAAGTCAGATTTCGAAAAACGGATGGGTCACTTTGACCGGGAAA
>JBCCIX010000423.1:0-4167 GCA_039028075.1 Bacteroidota bacterium
AAAAATAAATCAATGGTGGACCGTAGCTGTACTACTATTTATGAATTTGCTGATCACGGGGATTTTTGTTCGCTTAGGCTACACTGTACTTGATTCTTACCTGGGACTGATCGTCATCTCCATACTAGGTCTTTTGACCATTCTTGGACTTTCACGAGTAGTAGTTAGCGCCAAACTCGAAACTCGCATTGATACGAGGAGCATCCAATATAGGTTTATTCCCATTATCAGAACTTGGAAGACTGTGGATCTCGCAGATCTAAAAAAGCTTTATATCCGAAAGTATACTCCTTTTAGATATGGTGGCTGGGGATATTTTACGGACGGTAAAGAAAATGTAGTACTGAACGCACGAGGTAACATAGGATTGCAGCTTGTATTCAAGAATAACAAAAGGTTGCTAATAGGCACACAGAAAGCACCTGAACTTCAAAAGTTATTGGATAGAATTCCCCTAATACCTAAGCAAGAAAATCATGGCTAAAAAAAAGCCATTTGCGTTAAGACTTGATCCCGAAATGCTAAAAGCATTGGAAAAATGGGCGACCGATGAATTTCGCAGCACTAACGGTCAGATCGAATGGCTACTGAACAAGGCCTTAAAAGACGCAGGTAGGTCAAAAAAGACTTAGCCACTACCCATTTTTCTCTTATTTTTGATTCCTATGATCCAAACTATTAAAAAAATAATTGCTGCTTTTCTTTTCATAGGCTGTTCATCCTTAGCGTTAGCCCAGTCTGATGAGGTTTACCTGACTAGTGGTGATACCCTGAGGGGAAGAGTTGATATTTTGCTGCCAGATGAATATTTCGAGGAAATTACCTTAAAATCAGATGGAGAAAAAAGAAGACTTAAGTCATTCCAGATGTTGGGCTTGAAGACAGAAAAAGTTACTTACCGAATCATAAAATTCGGGACTAAATACAGGATCATGGAGGAAGTGATGAAAGGCTATCTTGGTCTGTACAGGTTTAGAGCCGATAACAATTATCAATTCTCCTCACGCTTTTTGTACAAAGCAACCAATGAAGGGATGGAAGTACCTAATATTACCTTTAAAAAATCTGTTGCTGAATTTGTAGCTGAATGCCCTGCAGTACAAACTGGAGTTAACAACAAAACCTATCGCAATTCTAATCTTAAGGAAATGGTGGATGCATTCAATGCTTGCTTAACTGACACACCGCAACTCATCGAATCAGAGGAAGAGGCAATTATAGAGAAGCAAACCCGTATATCTTCCAAAGAGTTATCGTTGCTTCAAGGCATAATCGATAAGCTCAAATCAAAGGTTATTGACGAGGAACTTACGACCCTGCTGAACGATCTGAAAGCCAAGATTTCGAAAGGAGAAAAGGTGCCTGGTTATTTGAAGTCTGCGCTAAAGGAAGCCACAGCCGATTACAAAACCGTGAGCAACGAGGTGTCTGAATTACTTGAGCTGTTGTAGTACTGCGAGTTAACGTTATCTATGGCGGTCTCTCGTCCATAATCAGGGGCTGAGACCTGGCTATTTTCCTGCTCAAATCCCTAATTTTACCATTTGTTTTATATAAAGGTCTATTCACAGTAACATGGCAGAATACAACTTCCGAAACATCGAAAAAAAATGGCAGAACTACTGGGCTAAAAATGAAATCTATAAGACCGAGAATGCCTCGGACAAGCCAAAGTTCTATGCGCTCGACATGTTCCCCTACCCTTCTGGTGCCGGGCTTCATGTTGGTCATCCTTTGGGGTACATCGCTTCGGATATTGTGTCTCGCTATAAAAGACTGAAAGGCTTTAACGTCTTGCATCCCATGGGTTTTGATTCCTTCGGGTTACCGGCAGAACAATATGCCATTCAAACCGGTCAGCACCCCGCGATTACCACCGAGCAGAACATCAAGAGATATAAAGAGCAGCTAAAAAATATTGGCTTTTCCTACGACTGGAGCCGGGAAGTCCAAACACACCGGCCCGACTACTATCGGTGGACGCAGTGGATATTCATGCAGCTTTTTAATAGCTGGTACAATAACAATTCAAATAAAGCCGAGCACATTGATACGTTAATAGCCGAGTTTGGGAGCTCAGGAAGCAGCGGAGTGAATGCCGTTTGTGATGACGACACTCCGAAGTTTACTGCAGATCAATGGAATAGCTGGACTGAAGAAGAACAGCTTAAGGTATTGCTACACTACCGGTTGACTTTTCCTTCGGAGGCTGTAGTAAACTGGTGTCCTGCCTTAGGTACCGTATTGGCGAATGACGAGATCAAAGATGGTGTTTCAGAACGCGGGGGCCATCCTGTTGAGCGCAAAAAGATGAAACAGTGGATGATGCGGATAACGGCGTATGCGGATCGTCTACTACAAAACCTTGAGCACCTGGACTGGTCAGAACCTATGAAAGATATGCAGACCAATTGGATTGGTAAATCTTACGGTTGTGAGCTACAATTCGAGGTAAAAGATCATTCAAAAGTTTTAACCGCATTCACCACGCGCCCTGACACCATTTACGGAGTCACTTTCATGGTGATGGCACCGGAGCACGAGTGGATCAGTCAACTCACCACTCACGATCAAAAGATGGAAGTAGAAGCCTATGTAGAAGCCGCGAAGAACCGTTCCGAAAGGGAGCGTCAGACCGATGTAAAATCTGTTTCGGGTGTATTCACGGGTTCCTACGCCATTAATCCATTTAACAATGCGCCTATCCCCGTCTGGGTTGCTGACTATGTCTTAGCGGGATACGGCACCGGGGTGGTTATGGCCGTACCCTCATCAGATGATCGCGACTACCGGTTTGCCAAATACTATGACCTACCCGTCACGCTAGTTGTTGAAGGCTCTGAAAAATTAGATGACCCTACAGAATTAAAGTATGGCAAAATGTTTAATTCGGGCATACTCAACGGGCTTAATTCGGACGAGGCGATTCAAAAGGCTATTGAGCACGCAGAGGACAATGGCTTTGGTACATCTAAAGTGAACTTCAGGATCCGCGATGCCGTCTTCAGCCGCCAGCGCTACTGGGGAGAACCGGTTCCAGCTTATTTCAAAGGTGATATTCCCCATTTGGTGGACGAAAAGGACCTGCCCGTAGAATTGCCTACTGTGGATAAATATCAACCTACAGCAACTGGTGAGCCTCCGTTAGGCAGAGCTACAGATTGGACCTATAACGGATATCCACTGGAGTTGACCACCATGCCGGGTTGGGCGGCTTCAAGCTGGTATTTTCTGCGTTACATGGACGCTAGTAATGAGTCGGCTTTTGCCGACAAGCACATTACCGACTACTGGGGTCAGGTAGATTTGTATTTAGGGGGTACGGAACACGCTACTGGTCACTTACTATATTCCAGATTTTGGAATATGTTCCTGTATGACCGGGGCTTAATCGGGCATGAGGAACCTTTTAAAAAGCTCATCAACCAGGGTATGATCCAAGGAGTTTCCAGTTTTGCGTATCGCGTTGTGTTTACCGGAGATGATAAAATAATGCCAGAAGTATTCCTTTCCAAAGGCATTGTAGATCGCATCAAGAAATCAAACCTAACGCGAGCAGAACAGGACATCATCGAGAACATCTTGGAAAAAGAATTGGATAGCTTTAACAAAAAGCATCGCACTTCCTATTCGGTTGAAAATGTGATGGAAAAGAAAATAATTCCTATGCATGTCGACATCAGCAAGGTAAAGAATGACATACTGGATGTTGGTGCATTCAAAACCTGGAGACCAGAACTCAAGGAAGCCATTATCATTCTTGAAGCTAACGGGAACTACTTATGTGGTTCTGAAGTCGAAAAAATGTCAAAAAGGTATTTCAATGTTGTAAATCCAGATGACATAGTTGAACGATATGGCGCGGACACGTTGAGATTGTATGAGATGTTTCTTGGCCCCCTGGAGCAGTTTAAACCTTGGAATACCAACGGTATTGATGGGGTATTTAAATTCCTGCGAAAAGTCTGGAACCTGTTTCACAAGGAGAATGGCGAGTTCTATGTATCAGATGCCGAACCTACCAAAGAGGAATTGAAAGTACTGCATCGCACCATTAAAAAAGCCCAAGAAGACATTGAGCGCTATTCCTTTAACACTTCTGTCAGTGAATTTATGATCTGTGTGAATGATTTAACCGCCTTAAAATGCAATAAAGGAGCTATTCTG
>JBCCIX010000424.1:0-4165 GCA_039028075.1 Bacteroidota bacterium
ATTTAGAAGTAGCCTAAATAAAAATCAAAACAAAATGATAAAACTACTACTACTAGTTTTTAGTAGATGCAATATTATTGCAATTACAATTTGTGCTCTACTAGGGTTTATCAACGTCTATGCCCAAACTACTTTTACAGGGTTGGTTCAGGATGAAAACGGAGAGCCAATCGGCTATGCGAACATTCTCATAAAAGGAACAACATCCGGGACAACTTCTGATGTCCGCGGTAATTTTAGTTTTCCGAACATTTTTCCAGGGAAATACACCCTTGAGGTATCCGCAGTAGGTTTTAAGAAAGCTTCTCAGAATGTAGCGGTTGGGCAAGATGGAGAAACCTCCGTAAAGGTGATACTTGATGCTTCTGCGCTGGAATTAGAGACCATTACGGTTATGGCCGAAAAGCGGGAAGATGAATTACAGAAAGTTCCAATTCCTGTTACGGCAGTGGATGCCAAAAAGATTGAGTCACTTCAGATTAACAATATCAACGAACTGGGGCGCATTACCCCAAATTTCTTAACTTACGATGATGGGGCCGCTTGGTTTCCATTAATATCTACCCGTGGCATTATCACAATTGATGCCACCCCGATTGTTGGGGTTTACATAGATGACGTGCCCTTGTTCAACATCTCTTCCTTTCCTTCCTTCTTAAATGATATGGAGCGCATTGAAATACTTAAAGGTCCCCAAGGTACTCTTTACGGCCGTAACTCTATTGGAGGTGTCATCAATATTCTCAGTAAAAGCCCGACCAATGAGCTGAAAGGCTATGCTTCTGCAGGATTTGGAAACCTGAGTCAGTACGATTTTCAGACAGGTATATCTGCTCCACTCATAAAAAATAAATTGTTTGTGCGGGTAAATGGCGGCATCACCGGTCGTAACGGATACGTTACCAATACTTTTGATGATAGGGAACTTCTGGGCCGGGAGTTCTATGCGGGCAACCTGCGGTTGAAGTTTATTCCTAACTCCGGATGGTTGTTTTCTTTAAGCTCAGGGTTTGAGTCCCGGGAAAACCAAGCTACTGCCTTCGTGGGTAATTTCGGCATTCCGTCTGGCTATCTGAATTCTGTTCGTGTAAATCATCCTTATGAAGTGAGACAGAACGATAACGGTGTATATAATGTAAATACTTACAACAATGCTTTTAAGGTATCCTATACTGCTAGAAGGTTTCAGGTTGATGCCATCACAGCCCTTCAAATCACGGACACAAGAAGGATGAATGACGATTTAGACTTTACTGAATTTAGTTTGCAAACTGCAGTATTGGGCGATAACGATATCAATACGCTCAGCCAGGAGATCCGCATCAGTTCCAATGATGACAGCAGATTGGAATGGATTGGAGGTGCTTACTTCTATTTAGTCAACAATAAGTCATTTTCCATACTTGAAAGTGGACCTGATAATTTATTTTTCGTCACCGATTCTGCCACAGCTGCACAGTATCCATTTTCCAGGATCAATGACAATGAAATCAGGCAGGATGGCTTTTCCCTGTTCGGGCAGTTATCCTTTGCCATTACAGACCGGCTGAAAATTGTGGGCGGGTTGCGCTACGAGCTGGAAAACAGCAGCCTGGAAGAAGATTTAAGGTATGAAAAAGACGGCCAGGACTATGAATATCCACTTCTCGGGGCAGTACCTGCCAGCTTCGATCTCAGCACACAGTTTGATGCGGTATCTCCCAAGTTGAACATTTCATACCAGGCCAACCCAAATACATTACTTTATGCAAATGTGGCAAGAGGTTATCGCCCGGGTGGGGTAAATCCATTTGTGGCGGATGATGAACAAGCTGTCTTTGATCCTGAATTTAGCTGGAACTATGAGGTCGGCACAAAAAACAAGCTATGGAACAACCGGGCCCGGCTGAACGCCTCGGCATTTTATATCACCTACACAGGTCAGCAATTATTTACCATCGTTGATTTATCAACTTTTGCTTTCGGTAAAGAAAACCTGGGGAGTTCACACAGTTATGGGGTTGAGGTAGAATCAGAGTTTATTGTGGTTAAAGGTTTGAATCTTAGGAGCAATATTGGTTACCTGGAAACGGAGTTTACTGACTTCACCTATTTTGGCTTCTCAGGAAACGAAATAGACAATGAAGGAAATGCACAAGTGATGTCACCACGCTGGAATGGGAATATAGGACTCAACTACAACCTAAAACTTTCTGAAAAGTGGCAATCCAACCTGTCACTGGATTATCAATATACTTCGGAAGTTTTCTTTGATGCAGAAAACCTACATTCCCAACCGGGGTATGGACTGCTCAATGGCCGCATGGTAGTGGGCAATAAAAATCTGGAGCTTGCCATCTGGGCCCAAAACCTGACGGATGTTACCTATCTGGGTTATGGCTTTGGCATAGGCGGCTCCGGGGCTAACGCCAGCTATAGTTTGCCGCGCACTTTTGGTACTACGCTTACCGCTAAACTCTAATCATGAAGATTTTCAGCTACATTATCCACTTCTTGCTGGCACTGCTCTTTATTAATGCTACTAGTACTCAAATGGATTGGTATGAGTGGGATGTACTGCGAAGCGACCGCTATTGATTTGATTGTTACCAGTTGGTTAGGGTATATTGTTTGGCAGGCCTTCAAATCTTTACAGACAAATAAAAGTAAAACAGTAACAAATCAAACCAGAGTAATAATATGATACTCAAAATGAAAAACCTATCAAAAACCTACTCCAATGGTGTGAAGGCCTTACAAGATGTAAGCATTACCATCGGCAAAGGTATGTTTGGCCTGCCGGAGCAAAATGGAGCGGGTAAATCTACCCTGATGTGCTCAATCGCTACATTTCAGGATGCGGATTCTGGAACCATCCACTTCAACGATATTGATGCGGCAAAGGAACCAGAAAAGCAGAGAAAAAGGCTTGGCTATTTACCACAGGATTTTAGCGTTTATCCCAATGTAACTGCGGAGGAATTGCTCGCTGATATCGCAGATATGATGGGCATTGTGCAGAAAGGTGAACGGAAAGATACGGTAGAGGCCCTGCTTCAAAAAGTGAACCTTCACGATGCAAAAAGTAAAAAGTTGGATGGCTATTCCGGAGGGATGAAACAGCAGTTTGGTATTGCTCAGGCACTTATAGGAAATCCCGATTTGATCGTTGTGAATGAGCTCACTGCAGGCCTGGACCCCATGGAACGAAATCGTTGCTATAATTTACTTTCTGAGCTTGGCGAGAACGCTGTTATAATCCTTTCCACCCATATCTTAGAGGATGTAAGCACGCTTTGTACCGATATGGCCATCATCGGCAATGGCAAGGTAGTACTTACCGGCAAGCCGAAGGAAGTGGAAGAGAGCCTGAGAGGAAAGCGCTATGAAGTGCCCATCAGCAAAGAGCAGCTTCCTGATTACCAGAGAAACTATAAGGTCATTTCCCAGCGCTTTTTTGCCGGTAAAATGATGATTACGGTGCTGGCAGATGATGTCTCATCGGGTGAACTTAACGCGAAAGCCCCTTCGCTAGAGGATGCCTATTTTAAAATACTAAGCGAAAACTGATATGAGAACGGTATTTTCTATCATCAAAAGTGAATTCCGTCAACGCTTATTGAGCTGGATCTCATTGATATTTTTTCTGATGTTGGTGTTTCAGGGAATCTGGTATTCCAAGGGTAGTTTTGATTATTTTGCCAACGAGCAGGTACTCATGAATGCGCCTAGTATCACTTACCGGAATTATGCAGCGATGGGCATGCTAATGATCATCATCATCGCCATAACAACCGGAGGTGTACTGTTCAAAGACATCCAGTACAAATCGGCTCAGTGGACCTACGCCTTGCCCATTAATGAGAAGCAGTTTTTTATCGGACGTTTCCTGGCGGCATTTCTGTACCTGGTCATCATCAGTACAGGAATGATTGTGGGGCATTTGCTAGTACCTTATTCAGTTATTCGTGAATTGCAGCGGTTTGGTCCCACGCCATGGGGTCAGCTCTTTCACGGTTGGCTTATGTTCACGGTACCCAATCTATTGTTTTATGTAGGCCTGGTTTTTTTCGCAATCGTCATATCACGAAGGATAGCCACCAGTTACCTGGCGGTTTTTGCTGTGGTGATCACCTTTTTGATCGCGCAGACCTCCTATCAAACAGGGGGAGGGAATAACCTGTTG